>JADJGZ010000006.1 GCA_016707785.1 Bacteroidales bacterium
ATCTTAAGCCCTGAGCCTGGAAAACCGGTCAGGCAAGAGATTTTTATAGGAAGATTTAAAGTCAGTATTTAAAAACTAATATCGATAAACTCCATCCATTTGTCAGGGGACTTATCCATTTTCATGAAGATATTTTCCTGTTGCTTCGCATCTAGCTTCAAGGAAGTGAAAGCAATACTGAAATCTTTCCGGTTTTAATTTTTCTTTTGCCATTTAATGTTGGCATAAATCTTCATCATCGGCGGGATTTACAAGTTACCAGCAACCATATCATAAGCCGGGGATAGTATATTACCAATTCCCGGTTGACGGATCAGAAAGAAATTCTTCAGAATGCATATCGGCATTGCGAGTGAGGAATGTAAAATAATACCTGTTCAAAGAAATTGATGACATCCCAATCCCCAGGTTGGCAGAAAACTTCCAAATAGCCTTCGCTACCTGTTCGTAAGAACCATGGTACTTATCTTCAGTTAATCGTTCAGTAACCTGGCATATGTCCTCCCATATGCAGTTTATTTCTTTTTCACGAGTCAATTCTCCTGGTCAGGTATGCTAAGTTGCCAGATTGCAGTCGAATTAGAGTGTGTGGCACCACCTTGATTTTGCAATTTCAGCCAGGTGCATAGTGAGATCTTCAACTTCAGGTAAATGTTGATAATAGGGGAGTAGGTTGGTTTCAGAATATAACTCCCAGACACCCATAATGGTGAAGCGTTTTGGCTCATTCTTTCCTAAACCCTTTTGACAAATTCAGTGATATTTTGGGGTTTGTACTCCTGTAACAGCCATCTGGCTGCTGATTACCTGCAGGGCCAGTTCTTCTATTGTGATTCATGATACTGGAGTTCAGGAATGGCCACCAAACATCTTTTTACTGCATGCGGTATGGAAATCTCTTCCTGTTTTCTAACAATCCGTAACAATATAACATCTCTTCATTAAAGTTTCCTCCCCGTTTACACTGTGAACACTTACTGCCCCGATACAATCTTTACAACATACCAATAACAATCCCATACGATCGCTTGGGTTTAATTTCCAGTTTTTTCGGCGATATCAAAGCAGCCATCCTTCCGGGGATAAGACCATCGAAGAATGGAAACAAGACCTTACTGTCAAAGGCTTATCCTGTGGTGGCAGGGGTACTCACCGGCACGGTATCAGAGGATTCCAGGAAAATCTTATCGTATTGAAAATGATACCCGTCTTCATCCTGTGTGAGCCAGCCTGCAGTTTTATCGTTCACTTTTATTTCAACTTTTCTCATCCGCAGCATATTTCGGTTTAATGGCATAGGCGCCCACTTCATAGCCCAAAGTTGCAGCACCTGATTGACCTTATCCAAACTTGGGTTTCTTTACCCTGTTCCGAGTTCACGGACAAATCGAAGACCTACGCTAGCCTTTCTGACAATTCAGGCTGAGTAAGGTTGGCTGGTCGCCTTTTTCTTTTACAAATTCATTTAAAGTCATAATATATACCCTTTCAGGTACAAATATAATACAATTTCCTTAAAATACACCCTTACGGGTATAAAACATTGTAATTATTTCAATTTTGCACCCTATAGGGTATAAAAATTTTATCATATATAGCAAAGTACCCTTACGGGTATATAATCTGTACCTTAAGTACTGAAAAGAAAGTGTCGAAGGGAAAGTCAGCCGTCACCTATTCCACTTTCCAACTGACTGAAACTATAATTTCATTGCGTCGGTTAAAGAGCTGGAAGGGTGGATTATATCCCAGGTACCTGGTATGTCCGTAGGATGTAATGCCTTTTGATTCAAGGATAGTATAAAGTTTTTCTGAATAGGATTTCAGTTTTCTGTCTGATGCAAAGCCCCCAAACTTTATCACAGCGACATATTCATCTGCGGGTTTTGAATCAGCACATTGGGATCATTTGGCTTTGGAAGGTTTTGTTCGGTATATGATGATGGCATTACAAAGCTCATGCTTGAAACGGAATCATTGATGTCCATATGAACAGGGGCAGTCATTGAGATGCTTGTGCTGCTCTCATTTCCTCCGAAAATATAGCCCGCCAGTTTGCGAAACCCGGGGTTTGCCAGTTCCTTGTAAGTTTTTGCATTGGATTTAATGGTCGCAATGGTAGGCCGATGGATAAAACCGGATTTCGAAATCCTTTTCCTGCAGGATTACAGTGTATTTCTGCTCTTCGGTTTTGGTGGATGGCATAAGCATGAAGGATTGAAAGATGATAAAAATAAATACTGCAATGGCGGATACTATCAAAAATGTTTTCATTCGCTTTATATTGTTAATATTATCAAGCAGTAAAATTCAAAAGACGTGTTTGTGTCAAGGATCAAAGGATGCGATTTTAGCGACTTATTCACTTGTTATGCAGAGGGTAAGATTATAGACAAAAACGATCAAAGATCGATTCTTTCGGTTTAACCTTAATTCAGGATAAAATACGCCGCATTCAGGGCCGTTGCAAAACTTACCCATAACAGGTAGGGGATGTTGAGGTAGGCCGCCAGTGGTTTTATCTTCCTGAAGTTGATCAGCATTAAAACGATCATTATCCAAAGGGCAATGATTTCTAATAAGGCAATCCCAATCAGATTGAAATAGAAAAAGAGGAAACTCCATCCGAAATTCAACATCAGCTGCAACATAAAAATCAGAATCGCCTGATTTCGCTGCTTGCCGGCCTCCTGTTTCCAAACCATGTACAACGAGATACCCATAAGGATATACAGCATGGTCCACACCGGTCCGAAAACCCAGTTTGGAGGATTGAAGGAAGGTTGATTGAGCGAAGCATACCATCCCGGAATTGCCTCTGTCGTAAACATTCCGGCAATACCACCAACACAAAGTGGCAACAGGATTGATGCAACTAATTTTCCAACCTGGTTTGCTTTCATCTGTCTTTATTTACTGAAGTACTCTTTCAGGAGACCTGTTCCTGCTTTCAGATTCTCATAAATCTGATAAGTTTTAGAATAATTGTATTTCCTGTTAGTCAAATATCGGCTTTCCTGACAGCTGTTTAACATTGATAGAACAATAATGCCTTATTATTCTGGCATACATAAGTCTTTTGCCTTTGTATAGCCAATTGCTACTGTATAATCAACTTTTGGTTTTTAGTCCCCTTGCTGTTTTGCAGAGTGACTACATATAATCCCTTCCCAAGCTGATCAGTGTAAATTTCTGTTTCCTGATCCTGAATGTTCATTGATAGGCATATCCTGCCACTCATATCCCGAATCTTCAGACTTGAGGCTTCTTCTGAATCATCAGTTTTAACAGTGAATTTACTGATCGCAGGATTAGGGGAAATGGAAAATACTGCTAATTCGAATTCCGGAATTGAAGTTGTGCTGTAGGCGCTTCTGGCAAAAGAGTAATTATCGCAGATAATTTCCGAGACCATAGAAGGCACATAACCCGCATAAAGTGTATTGTCAAGAGTGTTAAAAGCAATCATTTTTTCATTAAAAGCCTCATCAAATCCCACCAGCAGGAAAGTCCCCGAATTCTGGTCAAAGGAGGAGGAACCTGCCAGGTAATAAGGGAACCCTACTATCTGTCCCCTTTCAATTACCTCACCGGTTTGTGTGTTGATCTCAACGATCCACTTTGCGTCTTCATTAAAGGTTGAATCAAACTGGGTATTGACAGCAAAAAGAAGATTATTCACATTATCATAGTTTACACTGGAAAAATAATTGAAGGGGTGTAGTAGTCAGCAAGGTGGTCTTTATCCAGGAAAATCCGGATTTCTTACGGGGGATGCCATAAAGACAGATGGATGTTTCATCAAATCCAATATAATAGAGTATTCCATTGTTGGAGTCGAAACCAATGGCATCTGCAACAATGCCATTTACTCCCGGCTCAACTATGGTTCCAAGCAAAGTTTCAGCCCCTGTACTGATGTCGAATTCGTTAACACTGATAAATCCGACCGTATCTAATTCCAGGGAATAAAGCTTGCCGGTGCTCATATCAATTTCAGAAATATTGGAAAAAGCGCTGAAATTGCTCAGGCTGGGAGTATTGGTTTCTGTGTTAAATGAAAGCAACACACCCGTATCTGCTGAAAACCCGCTTAAATAGTAATTACTGTTGTAGGCATTGAATGAAGAAGAGGCAAAAAGGTATGCATCCAGGCCTGAGGGATAGCGTTCAACCGATGAAGAATCAAAAGCCTGCCATTTGACAATTTCAATGCCGCCATTGGCGCTAGAACTTGTTCCGACAAGATTGATCTGTGCCAAAGCAGTCGTGCTGATCAGGATAAATGAAATGAGAGTAAAAAGTATCTGTTTCATGGCTTATCGTGTATTGAGTGAATGCTTCGTTTGATTAAGATGGACAATTTTATTGTGGTTTCTATCAAATTTTAATTGTCTTGCGTCCTTGCGTTCCCCTTGCGTCTTTGCGTTAAAAAGTCTCTACCTCTTGATAATCCTGGCCATTCATCAATGCAATCGAGAAAGTAAGTTTCATTTTGTTCATAGAATTACATTTATCGTTAAACAAAGTTTAAAGCAATAATGTTCGATGGAGGTTCATAATTCCGGTAAATTACTATTGTTGTGGCAGATTTTCATTAGAATGTTGAAAGATTTTTCACCGCAAGGACGCAAAGAAAGCGCTAAGACGCAAGCGCTCCCTGACAGGAAGACCCTTTGCGAACTTTTTTTTAACCTTGCCTCTTTTCGGTTAAATGCGGGTTTGCTTTTTAGTTCACTCCTCAGCGAAGCAAAGAAGGCGCGAAGACTCAAGCGCTCTCTGACAGGAAGACCCTTTGCGAACTTCTATTTAACCTTGCGTCTTTGCGGTTAAAAAGAATTTGCCATTTTGCACCATTTTTATCTTCCGCTCAATTTCACAATTGTTGCATTGATATGAGCCAGGAAGCGAATTCTTACTAAATGAATATTTTCCTTGACCCATCTTCTTCCTCATTTATTTCTGCCTTACCTTTAATGACAAATTATCCGCCATCCTTAGTGTTTTAGTAAAAAGGCCAAAATACAGCCTCTCTTGTAACAAACTCAAAAGGCCAGACGTTTAATAGGGTTTAAGATCTTCCGGATTATGAGTTTATTAAAAGCAAGCATACTGGTAATTGATGATGATGTGGATGTGCTCACCGCCGTCCGCTTATTACTCAAAACAGAGGTGCAGCAGGTGGTCACCGAGAAAAACCCTGAAAATATCCTTTCCCTTATCAGCTCTCGCCCCTTCGACCTGGTGCTGCTCGATATGAATTTCAATGCTTCTATCAATTCCGGCAATGAAGGCCTCTACTGGCTGAAACGGATTAAGGAGCTGAAACCGAATATCGCCGTCATCATGATCACAGCCTATGGCGATATCGACCTGGCCGTCCGTTCTCTCAAAGAAGGTGCCGCCGACTTCATCGTGAAGCCCTGGCATAATGAGAAGCTTTTATCCACCATTTCTGATATCCTGAAGAAACAGGTTCAGCATACTGCTTCTGCCCAGCCTCAGCCTGCCAAATGTTCTTATCCCGACTTACTGGGGAATAGCGATGTGATGCTGGATATCTTCTCCAAAATCGGGAAGATTGCACCTACCGATGCCAATATCCTGATCCTGGGGGAAAACGGAACCGGCAAGGACCTGATCGCCAAAGCCATCCATGAGAAATCTCTGCGAAGTAAACAACCCTTCATAAAAGTAGACATCGGTGCCCTCACCGAAACCCTCTTCGAAAGTGAGCTGTTCGGGCATAAAAAAGGGGCATTCACTGATGCTAAAGAGGACCGCATCGGACGGTTTGAAGCAGCCAATGGCGGGACCTTATTCCTTGATGAAATTGGCAACATCTCACTGCAGCAGCAGGCAAAGCTGCTTTCAGCATTGCAAAACCGGCAGATCACCCGACTGGGTTCCAATCAATCAATCCCGGTCGATATCCGCCTGATCTGTGCTACTAATCTCCCCATGAGTGAACTGGCCAATGAGAGCAAGTTCCGCAAAGACCTGGTATACCGCATCAACACCGTGGAGATCATTGTCCCGCCACTTCGGAAACGCAAAGAAGATATCCGACTGCTGATCGACCATTTCGTGAAAATGTATTCAGCCAAGTATTTTAAGGCTCATATCCGTTTTTCCGATGCCACCCTGCAAAAACTCGAACAGTATTCGTACCCCGGTAATGTGCGCGAATTGCAGTATATCATTGAAAGGGTGATTATTATGTCGAATGAAAATGAGATCACCCCTGACGACATCATATTCTCCCCGATTGAATCTACTTCTTCGGAAGCCCGGACGGATGGGGATGAAACCCGGCTCAGCAATATTGAGAAAATACCATCCTGAGGGTGATTGAAAGAACAGCGGCAATATTTCAAAGCTGCCAAAGAACTGGGTATCACGCACCGCATTATACAGGAGGTTGAGCAAGTATGAAATTTAGGAAGAACAACCTGGGACTTTTCCTGAGGGTAATGCTCTTGATGATTACCCTTCTTGCCTTTGCCTTCACGGTATTGCAGAAGCAATATATCTATGATGCAGTGCTGGTTCCTGTCATTATTTTCCAGCTGGTGGACTTCTACCGTCTGCATAAAAAGGCTCAGGATGAGGTGGAGCAATTTGTGGAATCCATTCATTACCGCGATTTCTCGAAGTATTTCAATGTAAAGCAGGCTCCGTTGGAGGTGAAGTCGCTGAGGCAGGGATTTAATGAAATCAATACCACTTTCAGGGTGGTAAGCAGGGAAAAGGAGATGCAATACCAATACCTGCAGAAGGTGCTTGAATTGGTGGATACAGGGATACTTTCCTACGATACCAGCAGCGGAGAGGTTAAATGGATGAATGAGTCGCTGAAAAAGATGCTGGAGATGCCTTATATGCGTACCATCCACCTGCTGGAGAAAAGGGATCACCTGCTGTATACCCAGATTATGGGGCTGGTGCCCGGGGAGCGCATCATCAGCACCATTCAGCATGATAAGAACAGTGTGAAGGTGGTGCTGTCGGCAACAGCTTTCCAGACAGAAAATCTGCATTTTAAGCTGATCGCCTTTCAGAATGTGAATGAGGCCCTGGAAGAAACGGAATCCAAAGCCTGGCAGAAGTTATTGAGTGTAATGACCCATGAGATCATGAACTCTGTGGCCCCCATTTCATCCCTGGCTCATACCCTGCAGGGACGATTGCGACAGTTTAAAATGGATATCCCTGATCCGACAGGCCTTGCGGAGGATCTCGAACTGGGGATTGATACCATTCAGAAGAGGAGTGAGGGGTTGCTGAAGTTCACCGAGACATACCGAAACCTGAATAAGATAACCAAGGCTTCACTGGCAAAGGTGTTCCTGAGTGGATTGTTTGATAATATCCACCGACTGATGCAGCCCACGCTGGAACAGAAAAATATTGAAGTAAATGTGATTCTGAAGGACCCCCTGCTTTCGGTAGAGATGGATGTGGGTTTAATAGAGCAGGTGCTGATCAATCTGATCCTGAACGCTATTGATGCAGTGAAAGCCAAACCGGACCCGAAAATTGTACTTTCAGCTTATACTGATAATGATAACAAGGTAATCATCAAGGTAGCTGATAATGGCTCAGGGATGTCGAAGGATGTGCTGGAGAAGATTTTTATTCCCTTTTTTAGTACCAAGAAAAATGGCAATGGCATCGGCCTGAGTCTCTGCAAGCAGATCATGATGGTACATAAAGGAACGATCACTGTTCAGTCAAAGGAGAATGAGGGGACGGCTTTTTACCTGAGGTTTTAGTTTTTTATTTCGGATGTCGGATGTTTGATGTCGGATGTTTGATGTCTAATGTTTGATGTCTGATGTTTGATGTTTGATGTCGGATTTGGAGATGATGAGATCTTGGGATGTGGAGATGCGAGGGGGAATAAAGATGTCCCTTTAAAGGGGAGGGAGATTTTAGTTCCAGGAAGCCTTTGACTAAGAGATGTGAGAGTGATGAGTGAATTTAGTTAGAAGATTAGGAGATGTGGGGATGTGGAGATGCGAGGGTTCGGGATTGGGAATAAAAGATGTCCCCCTTTTTTAAAAGGGGGTGTCCGCTTTCGCGGACGGGGGATTTTGGCCCCAAATCACCCAGTGTTATTCTATAGAAATGGGGAGATATTGAGTAGTTTTTTTAGATTTAGGATTTTCCCGAGGGGAAGCCTTTGACTAGGAGATGATGTGATGATGTGGAGATTATGAGATTAGAAGATTAGGAGATTAGGAGATGTGGAGATGTGGGGATGTGGGGATTTGGGGATGCGAGGGTTCGGGATTGGGAATAAAAGATGTCCCCCTTTTTTAAAAGGGGGTGTCCGCTTTCGCGGACGGGGGATTTTGGCCCCAAATCACAAATTAAACTTCTTAAGAAATGATTTGATCCAAATGGTCGGTCAATCAATGGCTTTTTATTCCCAGAACTAAGGATTTTTACCAACTATTCAACTTAATCGCACAGAATTTCCATTTGTGTAAATTGCCAGCCCCTTAGCGATTTGTCCTTCCCCCGACGGATTTGTGTCCTCTTTATATTTATTTCATTCGTGTCCATTCATCCGGAACACTGATTCGTGCGAATTCGTGGATATATTTTGAACTTCATATTCCCATTCATCCCCAAAGCGCTACCCACATCTCACCACAAAGCCTTACTCTGGTAGAAATCCAGCAGTTTTGTCCTGAGGATATAATTGTACTTCATCGCCACCAGGTTCATCAGCACCCTGTCCAGGTTGTTCTTGGCAATGACATAATCCACCGTCGAAATGGCCCCGTCAGCATAACGCACCTCCGCAGCATAGAACGATTGCTCGAAATCTGAGGCTTGTGACACAAGAATTTTATAAGCAGCATAATCCGCATTCATATTCACGAAATCCTGCTCAATAGCCTGTCGCAGTAAGTTACGGGTTTGCTGAGCCTGCACGTTCAGCTGCTTTTCCGCCACTTTGGCCTGGTTCAGCCTGTTACGGACCTGCATTCCATTCAGCAAGGGAATCTGCAACCCCAGGCTAACAGCAGAATTGAAGTTATTGCCAAGCTGGGTCCCATATTGAATGGGAACAGAGTTGTAGGTAGATTGCGGCGTATAAACCGGGCTTTTTACATTATTCAGCCAAACATAGTCCGGGGTCTGGATATCGGTAGTATTCACAAACTCCTGGGTATTAGCCGTACTTGAATAATTGGTATAGAGTCCACCTGCTATATACAGGGTAGGAAGCATTTGTCCCCTGATGGCCTTAATATTTCTTGCGGCTCCGGCTACCTTGAGGTCGACGGACTTCACCATGGCCAGGTGTTGCAGGGCATTGTCATAAACTTCGCTGATCGAAGCGCTGTAGGGTTGCAGCTCAATTTCATCAGAAATAGGGGCAAAGGCCATATTCTCAGAATAGGGAATGTTCATGACTTGTGCCAGGGTGAGTTTGGCTGTTTCCAGGCTGCTTTTTGTTGTTACTACAGCCAGCTCATCATTTGCCAGTTGTCCTTTCATATCATACAGATCGGAAGGGGAGATTGCACCCTGCTCATTCTTCACCATCAGCAGTTCCACCTTTTTACGGCTGGCTTCTGCCTGGGAGAGGGCAATATTCAGTTGTTCCTGGTTACTGAGTACATAGAGATAGTTCAGGATCACACTTAACGTGATTTTATCCTTTGCATGCTGAGCATCCATTTTACCTGCCTCGTAGTTCAATTGATACTGTTTCATATAGTTATGCAGGCTAGAACCATTCCACAGCACCAGGCTGGTCGATAGCTGGTAACTGGCAGCATTGTTCTGCTCATTGATATAGGAATTGGTATAGGGATTAATGCTTCGTCCGTTGTAAGCCGAATGCGAGATCCCTGCGTTCAGGTCGGGAAGCATGCTGGCTTTGGACTGATTGTAATTCAATCGGGCCGATTCAGCCAGCAGTTCAGCCTGTTTAACATCGGTATTGTTCTTATATGCTGTTTCAACACATTGTTGAAGGGTAAACACCTCTTTGCTCCCGGTGCCCTGGGCGAACAATAGGGTTCCTCCGGTCAGGATTGATAATATGAGCAGCAGCGCTTTTATTCTTTTCATGGTAAAATACTTAAAGGAATTGATTGTATTCTAGTGTTCGATGGTTCCATCCAGCAGATGAATGATTTTTGAACCATATGCGGCATTCTTTTCGGAGTGGGTTGCCTGGATAATGGTCACTCCATCTTCGGTATTCAGCTGTTTGAATAGTTCCATAATTTCTTCCCCCTGTTTGCTGTTCAGGTTCCCTGTGGGCTCATCTGCCAGGATCAGGCGGGGTTTTGCCACCAGGGCACGGGCCACACCTACCAGTTGCTGTTGTCCACCCGATAACTGGGGAGGAAACAGGTCTTTCTTCCCGACGATATTGAAACGGTCAAGAATATCTGCTACAGCAGCCTGCCTTTCAGAGGATTTAATATTCTGGTATAACAGCGGAGTTTCGATGTTTTCATAAACGGTAAGTTCATCAATCAGGTGATAGGCCTGGAATACAAATCCGATATGGCTTTTGTACAGCTGCGACCTGTGTTTTTCCTTTAACTGGTGAACCGGTTGCCCGATAAAATTGTATACACCCTCATTGAATTCATCCAGCATGCCGATTACATTCAGCAGAGTGGATTTCCCTGAGCCCGATGGGCCCATAATACTGATAAATTCACCGGCCTGTATGGTAAGGTTGATATCTTTAAGCAGGAAGATCCGGTTTCCGCCGGAATTCACCCATTTGAAAATGTTTTTAAGTTCGATCATATCGGGATTGATTAATAGAGCATCAATTGGTCAGTATCAAGGTATTTATTCAGTTTTTAAACTATTCACAGGATTCGACAATGCTGCCTTCATGGTTTGAATACCAATTAACAGGGTCGTAATAAAGCCCAGCGTAATGATTGCTATGATGAAGGGAAGTGCTGTGATCTGAATTCTGTAAACATATCCGTTTAACCAGTGCTGCATGATATAATAGGCAATGGGAAAGGCAACACAGGCAGCAATGAGGGTGATAACCAGGAATTCTTTCATAAACAATGTGATGATGCCTGTTACTGATGAACCTAATACCTTACGTATGCCAATTTCTTTGGTGCGTCGCTGAATACTCATGGCTACAAGTCCCAGCACTCCCAGCATTACTATTACCATGGCCAGCAGGAAAGCGGTATAGGAGGCCTGCCGGAGTTGTATTTCTGTCTTATACAGCTTTCTCAGGGTTTCATCCATGAACTTATATTCAAAGGGTGCACCGGGCATGAGGGTTGACCATTTTTTCTGAATGGCTTCAATAGAAGTACTTATGTCACCCGGTTTGAGCTTAACAGAAAGATACCTGAAAATGGTGGAATTGCCTACATGTACAAAAATGATGGGAGGTACCGATTGTTGCATCGAACCAAAATGGAAATCTCTGGTCACTCCTGCAATGGTATATAGCTGCTCGCTGCCTGCAATCTTAACCTGTCGTCCAATTGCCTCTTCCGGTTGCGACCAGCCCAGTGCTTTTGCTTCAGTTTCATTAATGACAACGATGGTTGAATCATTAAATACCCCTGAAGGGCTGAAGAAATTGCCTGCCCTGAGCGGTATGCCGAAGGTGGAAGCAAAATGTCCGTCGGTATTCAGAAACTCGGTGGAAATTGCCGAAGTAGAGTCGGTTCCGGCCCTGTACACAGCTGCTCCCCCTGAATTTCTTCCGTCGGGGATCTCAAAGGAGAGGCTGACATTACTTACCTGTGGAAGGGTTGCGAGTTGTGCACGTATATTCTCCATTCTGCTTACCCCAGCGGCACTCCAATCCCTGGGCACCTGGGCCGATATGATAAACTCCTTATTATAGCCGAGGTTTTTCCAAAGAAATAATTGATCTGCTGTGTCACAATAATGGCACCTATCAGGACGATGCTTGCAATCGAAAACTGGAATCCCACCAGTGCCTTACGAAGCCAGATCTTTTCTTTCACCGTTGTAAGCTTACCCTTTAGTGAATCGACCGTCTTAAAGCCCGACAATACCAGGGCAGGATATATGCCTGAAAGAAATCCGACAAATACAATCAATGCTAGTGGCAGGAACATAAAAACCGACGGAAAGGCTGTTAGTTCCGGCAAAGCTTTGGCTAACACTCCACTGAAGTAATTCCTGCTCAATGTATAGGAAACCAATGCAAATAAGGTTGCGAGGAAAACCATTACCATCGATTCGGTGAGGAACTGAAGGATCATCTGTTTTCTGATTCCCCCAAGGACTTTACGAATGCCAATCTCCTTAAGCCTTGTGGCAGAGTGGCCTACAGACATATTCACAAAATTTACCACTGCCATCAGCAGGATAAAAAGGGCGATAAATGACAATACATAAATCATCCTTTTAACCAAACCATTGTCCTTATTGAGGTAATAGGATTTTAGAGGAACCAGGTACTGTGTTAGATTGGCATTGAAATACTCAGAGGAATTTTTTTTCATGAGTTGTTTGATCGGACCGGATAACTGCTCCGGTTTCACACCTTCACGTAACTCAATATAGCTTGCCACATGCGGGCTTTCCCAGGATGTCATTTCTCTGCCAAAGAACCTGGAAGCTTCGATAGAAGTGTAGAATTGGGTTTCTTTATCATCCAAAAGGGAAGAAACCGAGTTGCGGGTATGGTCTTTAAGGATTCCCCTGATCATGAAATCGTGTTTCTCCCCTGAGAAATTCTCAATACTCACTGTTTCGCCTACTGCATCAGTCTTCCCGAAGTATTTCACGGCTGCCTCTTCTGTGATTACCAGGGAGAATGGGTCGGCCAGGGCAGAAGAAGCATCTCCATGTAAAAGCGAAAACCCATACATCCTTAGCAGCGTACTATCCCCGATCTGGAAGGATTCCCGGAAATGTTTATCTCCTTTCGATACATTGGAAGTAACACCATCGAACCGGTAAAAATTGGCTACCAGGCTGGGGTATTCTTCGTATAAGGCTTTAGCCAGGGGGCCAAGGGTAACCAGTTCATTTCCCATATCAGGACTTGTCCAGCGGCTCTGAAGGATATATTGCTGTTCCGGATTTCTCAGGGCTGCATTCACCTGCAATTCACTCCAGGAGTAAACACTGATAACCATGGCAAACAGTATTCCTGCTGATAAACCCAGGATATTTACCAGGGAATAATATCGGTTCTTCAGGAGATTCCGCCAGGCTATTTTCAGATAGTTGAGAAACATATTCAGGACATTATTCTGTTTTCAGGATCTTCGAAGGATTGGTCCAGGCCGCTTTAGCCGAGTGATACATTGCAGTTCCGGCTGCGGTTATAACTATTACCAATGCCGATACGATAAAGGGAATCACGGATAATCCTGCATTGTAAGGAAATACCTTGAGCCAGTTATGCATAAAATAGTAGGCGATCGGGAAGGCAATTACCGCTGCGATAAGTGCTAACCACAGGTAGTTTTTGGTGATCAGGAAAACCACTTCCAGGGTGCTGGAACCCAATACCCTCCTTATACTGATCTCCTTCTGTTTTTGCTGTGTAGTAAAGGCCGTTAATCCTAATAAACCCAGGCAGGTTATAAGAATGGTGAGAATGGAGAAGGCTGCAAATATCTTTCCTCGTTTTTGATCAGCAACATATTGAGAATTGAAGTTTTCATCAAGGAATTTATACTCAAAAGGTAGTTGAGGGAAATATTTCTTCCAGACTGATTCAGCCTTGCTGATCGTGGATTTAATGCTCCCCGGATCCAGTTTCAACTGAATAATGTTATTGTTGGGACCATAGAATAAGAGCAACGGTGCAATCGGGTTGTAAAGAGATTTCTGGTTGAAGTCCTTCATTACACCTACTACTTCCAAATAATTTCCCGAGGTATCGCCCGGAAATTTCACTCTCTTCCCGAGGGCTTCGTCCCAGTCGAAATGCTTTACCAGGGCCTCATTCACAACGATGCTGTGCAATGTATCGGCCAGGCTGTTGAAATTCCGTCCTTTTATGATCCGGATACCCAGGGAGCCCATAAAGTTTTCATCAATCTGGTAGCATTCGATGCCTTTATCGACAAAGCCCGTATTGGTTTGTACCGTAAACAGGTTGAGGTTGATATTGCCACTTCCCGGGTAAGCGCTACCAGTCCCTACTTCCTTCACCCCAGGCATATTGCGGAATTCATTATTCATTGCATAGATCTTATGCCTTTCATCTTCCCCGGTATTCACGGTTACCGTCATTACCTGTTCCTTGTTAAAACCAAGGTCAATTTTGCGGAGATAGGCGAGCTGCGAATACACCACCCAGGTACAGATCAGCATGATCATGGAGATAGAGAACTGCAGCACGACCAGTGTGCGGCGGAGGTTCACATTGCCTGAAGCAGAAGATAAGGCGCCTTTTAAAATGCTTACAGGCTTGAAAGAGGAAAGATACAGGGCTGGGTAACTGCCTCCAATCAACCCGGTAAATAGTCCGATGCTCAGCAAAAGCAGGGTATTAAAGGGCTGCATCAGGGTGCTCAGGGTGAAAAATTTCCCGGAAATGGAATTGAAGTAGGGAAGTAGAAGCAGTACCAGTCCGGCACTGATCAGGACCGCAATAAAAGCAGTGATCAGCGATTCTCCCAGGAACTGCAACACCAGTTGTTTCTTGGAGGAACCGGTTACCTTGCGGATGCCTATTTCCTTTGCCCTGCGTGCCGATCGCGCCGTGGTTAAGTTCATGTAATTGATGCAGGCAATCAGCATCATAAAGAAAGCAACAGCTGAGAATATCCAGATATACGACATGCTCCCCAGCTCTTCAGGTTCGCCATCAAGGTCCGAATGAAGGTGGATGGCTGTAATGGGCTGGGCCTCGTACCTGATTTTAACATTATATTGGGCAAAGATGGGCGCCATATATTTATCATACATGGGGAGGAGTTTTTTGTTGAAAGCGTCAACATCCACGCCTGGTTTAAGCAGTATGTAGGTAAAGTTGTTGAAACTACCCCAGTTGTCAAACCCGGCCTGGTTTCCTCTCAGGATGGTTGAAAAGGAAATCAGCATATCGAATCGCATATGCGAATTCTGAGGGACATCCTCAATAACCCCCGTAACCTGGTAAACATCGTACACAGTTTTCAACGATTTCCCTACAGCTGCTGAATCCTCTCCAAAGTACTTATCAGCCAGGGTTTTGGAAATAACAATGCTGTTCGGTTTATTCAGCGCGTTTTTCGCATTGCCTTCAACGAATTTATATCCGAAAATATCGAAAAGGGTGCTATCCGCATAATAGATCTTGGTTTCATAGAAACTCTTTTCACCATACTTGAACAAGGTTCTCTCCCTGTTCAGCAAACGTGCCGACTCTTCCACTTCGGGGAAGTCCTTTTTAAGCGTAGCTGCAAGGGGTAATTGTGTGGCAGTCCAGTTGGTATTTTTATCCTTTTCCTGAATGTATGAGGCGATCCTGTAAATCCGGTCTGATTTATCGTAATACCGGTCATAATTAAGTTCATCGGTAACATAGAAGATGAGGAACAGGCTGAATGTGATACCGATGGTAAGCCCAAGGATATTCAGAAGGCTGTACCATTTGTCTTTTTTCAGATTACGGAGGGCTATGAGCAATATATTCTTAAACATGACAGTAGTTTTATTCGGTTCTTAAACTTTTAACTGGATTCGCGATGGCCGCTTTAACTGCCTGAAAACTAACAGTAGCAAGGGCTACGATGATAACAAGGGTGCTCCCTGCTGCAAAAAGCCACCAATCCAGGCTAACCCGGTAGGGATAGTTCTGAAGCCATTTGTTTGCGGCAAACCAGGCTAGCGGGACAGCAATAATCAGGGCAATGAAAACAAGAATGAGGAAGTCTCTTGACAGGGTAGTCACCACGCTATTTACAGATGCCCCCAGTACTTTTCGAATACCAATTTCTTTTGTTCTTTTTTCCGCAGAAAGCACTGATAATCCGAAAAGTCCGATACAGGAGATAAAGATGGTTAAAATGGCGCCAAAGAGGATAATCTGTTTCCAACGGGCTTCCGATTCATAATCCCTGAATCCTTTGTTCATCTTTGAAAACATAGGAGTATGGACTTAACGGGAAAAACTGCCGGAAGATTTTCTGTATGTACTTTAGGCTTTCTGTTTCTGTTCCCGGCCTTATTTTGATATTAAACATCCCATAACTGTTGGTATTTTTCATGGTAAACAATTGTGGGCCTATTTTCTGGTCAAGTGCCAGGGAATGATAGTTTTTAACGACCCCGATCACCTGGTAGATTTCATTGTTGTAAAAGAAATTCACCGTCTCCCCAATCGGGTTTTTCCATCCGGCTTCCTTGACAAAAGACTCATTCACAAGAATAGAATGGGTTGAATCGGAGGGATGCTCTTTTGAGAAATTACGCCCCATTACCAGGGGTATTTTTAAAGTCGGCAGGTAGGATTCATCGATGGTTTCATACTGGAAATTGATGGAAGAATCGTTGGCAAGCCTGGCACTGGTGCGCCATTGCCCGTTATTTTTGGCAGCTACATCTAAGATATTCCTGTTTTTAAGTATTTCAGACTTGAAAATCGCTGCTTCGCTATGGGAAACATCATATTTGTTAATTTCCACAATATTGCTGTCATCATAACCCAGGTCGGTTTTCGTGAGGAAATTGAACTGCCTGTAAATCGTGAATGTTCCGATGATCAGGAAGGAAGCCAGGGCGAATTGCAGCACAACCAGCGATTTTTGTGAATAGTTCCTGCCCGAAAACCTGATGCGGCTGTATAAGGTTGTCACGGGTTTGAATCCGGATAAAACCAGGGCTGGGTAAAAGCCGGCCAGTAATCCGGTAACCAGAAGTAATAACAGGTAGGCTGCGATTAACCGGGCATCGAAAAGGTAGGATAATGCCAGGGCTTTATTGGCAAGTCCGTTGAATAAGGGAAGGATAAGCTGAACAATGATCAGGGCCATCACAAAGGCTATAAAGGAAAGCAGGAATGATTCGCCCAGGAACTGGATGATAAGTTGTTTTCTGTCGCCACCGATCACTTTTCGTATCCCGATTTCTTTAGCCCTTTTCAGGGATCGTGCTACCGTGAGGTTAACAAAGTTGATACAAGCAATCAAGAGCACAAATAATGCAATTCCTGAAAGGATATAGGAATAGATAGGGTTGCTTGCATTTACCAACCCATTCTGTGCGGGGAGTTCAGTGCTCATATGCATATCTGTGAAGGGCTGCAGATGATAGCTCCCCATGGTGACATCCGGTCCGCCACCATATTTGGCAATCATTTCCTTAAAGGTTTTGCCGGCATCCCTCAGGTAGAAGCTCTGCATTTGTTTCTCAACAGTTTGCACACTGGTATTGGGATTCAGCACAACAAAGGTGTTCAGGAAAAAATTATACCAGTTATCGTTGTTTTGCGCATCTGCTTCCGATTCCCTGAAAGGTAACAATACATCAAACCTTATGGAAGAATTCTGAGGACAGGTTTTTGCAACTGCTGTCACTTTATAGGGTACGAATTGCCCGTTTTCCTTAAGCTGAACAGTTTTTCCCACAGCATCAGTGGTGCCGAAGTGTTGCCTTGCAGCCTCTTCTGATAAAACTATGGAATGAGGATCGGTTAAACAGGTTTGTGCATTCCCGCTCAGCAGGGGAAAGGAGAATACTGAAAAGAAGCCGGAATCGACAAACAACAATTCCTGTGACTGAATTTCTGTGCCTTTCCTGATGTCTTCTGCACCGCTCTGAACACGCACGAAAGTCTCAATCCCGGGAACGTTTTTTGCAAAACGGGGACCCTGGAGGAAGCCTGTATTGCCATCTTTAAATTCCTGTCCTTCTTGCTTGGTGTGCGTGACAATTCGATAGATATTTCCCACATTGGAATGGAACTGATCATAACTCACTTCATCTTTCACATAAAGAAGGATGAGCATGGCACAGGCAAGGCCTATACTTAATCCTGCAATATTGATGAAGGAATAGGTTTTATGTCGGGCTAAATTTCTCCAGGCGATTATGAAATAGTTTTTAATCATGGCTTTGGGTTTTTGTTATTCTGTTCGTAAACACTTCACAGGGTTTGCTGTAGCAGCTTTGAAAGCCTGGAAACTTACTGTGAGAATTGCTATCATCACTGATACTCCTCCGGCAAGTATAAATACCCACCATTGCACTGTTATCCGGTACATGAAATCCTGAAGCCAGGTTGCCATCGCCCACCATGCTATCGGTGTAGCTATAATCAATGCTATAGCTACCGGCCAGATAAACTCTTTGGTCACCAGGGTGGCTATGCCGCTCACTGATGCCCCCAGCACCTTACGGACCCCTATTTCTTTCACTCTCTGCCGGATGATGATTGAAGCCATACCAAATAAGCCCATACAGGAGAGTATAATGGCCACCAGAGCAGCAACAGAGAACATCTTCGATAGCCTTCCTTCATTTTCATACCAGCGTGCAATATTTTCATCCACAAACGAGCCTTTGAAGTCCACGCCGGGTTCAACAAGTGCATAGTTGTTTTTTATCATTTCCAGGGTGGTAACCGGGTTTTGTGTATTCACGCGGATCAGGATGTAACTGATAGCCTGATTATTATTCATGGCAATGGTAAGAGGTGTACTTTCCTCATACATCGAATACAGGTGGAAATCGGGTATTACGCCAACTATATTCCATTGTGGACGACTGCTATCCGCATAGAAAGAAGTGCCTACTATATTTTTTTCTGCAAATTGCCGGGCCATGCTCTCTGTAACAATAACAGTATTAAAGCTGTCAGCAACATATGCGGTTGAGAAATCCCTCCCTGCTTTCACCGGGATATCCAGGGTTTTAAGGATGTCGTAATCAGCCTGAAGAAAATCGGTATTGATGGATTTCCCTTTATAATCGAAGCCAAAACTCATCCTGCTGGTACTACCGTCTTTGCCAACCCCCAGGTTCACGGTTGTACCTGAAACGCTTACAACCGATGTTTGTGAAGCCAGTAAGTGACGCATCTTTCCCACTATTTCCTTGCCTTTCTCCTCATGTTTGATAGGGATACTTATAAGAGTAGAGGTATTATAACCTAATGGGGCGGTTCGTAAATGTGTGAACTGCTGATAAATAATGATGGTTGTGCACATTAAAACAATAGCAATCACAAACTGGGCTACGATGAGTGCATTGCGGAAGAATCCCGGCTTTTTAATGGATATTTTGCCTTTGAGAATTTCAACCGTCTTTAATTGTCCCATGATATATGACGGATAACCCGAAGCAATAAATGAAACCACCAGGAGGATTATCAACAGGTAAAAAATGATGGCCGGCTGGTACAACATTGCCGGATCGAATTTACCTTCCATGAATTTATTAAGGGCTTTCATTAAAATGACGGTAGCTATGATTCCCAGGACCATCGAAGCAAATACTGTAGCCAGGCTTTCTCCCCACACCTGGATCCACACCTGTCGCTTGCCTGCTCCCAGGCATTTCCTGATCCCGATTTCTCGGGTACGGGTAAACGACAATCCCAGGTTGAGGTTTATAAAATTGAAGCAGGCTATAAGGATAATCACTCCTGCAACAAGTAGTAAAATATACAGAAACGATTTGCTGACCGAATTCCCGTTGTTCAATTCATCATTGAAATGCAGTTCATTAAGGGGCAATAATTTCATGCCTGAATAGTCGCCATTGCTATCAGCCTTGTATCCCTTGTTTTTCAGGTATTCATTGTCGCTGGTTCTATACTTTTTACTGATCATCCGAAGCTGTTTTTCGACGGCCTCCTGGGTAGCATCCCTGCTCAGCTGGACAAAAACCGTATGATGCTGGTTATTCCAGTTATCTTTAGCTTCTGCATAGTCCGGGTCCAGTTCGGTGCGGGCCAGGACTGAGTATTCAATGGAGGAGTTTTCGGGAGCATTTTCCAGTACTGCCGATACAAGCAGCGTATTCCATTTTCCTCCGATTTTCACGTCGATGGGTTTTCCAATGGGATCTTCTGTTCCGAAGAGATTCCCTGCTGTTTTCTCACTCAACACTACATTGCCTGCATCAGCCAGAGGGTGTTGCTGCGTTCCTTTGATGATTTTAAAGGAAAACATGCTGAAAAAGTCATCATCAACGAGTCTGGTTGATTGTTCCAGTGATTTATCCTTGTATCGCACTTCCCGTCCGCGGTATTTGTACCTGCTGGCTTTTTCCACTCCGATTTTTTCAGATAACAGGGTACTTGCAACCGGGTAGCTCATAGCAGTGCCTTTTTCCACACCCTCAGGGGCATTGGCAAAGGCATAGACCTCATACAGCTGATCTTTATTTTCATGGAAATTATCGAAGGAAAACTCACGGTACACCAGTGTTATCAGCAGGATGCTGCAGGTAAAAGCTACTGTCAGGCCAATGATGTTAATGGCTGAGTGCAATTTGTTTTTCAACATGTTTCTCCACAGAGTCTTCAGATAGTTCCTGAACATATGCTGATGATTATTTTTGATGTAACAAACAATTTTCCTGTTGCCCTTTTTCGGGTATTCTACTCGGTTTCTCAGATTTTTTACCAGGTTGCTCAGAGCCGCTTTAATAGCCTGAAACTCACAGTCAGCAAGGCAATAAGCATGGCCAGTATTCCTGCAAAAAGGAAGACTGTCCAGCTGATATCAATCCGGTAAGCAAAGCCTTGCAGCCAGTCTTTCATGATCCACCAGGAAACAGGAAATGCTATGAGGCAGGAGATAGCCACCAGAATGAGGAAATCTCTTGAGAGCAAAGTGGCAAGTCCTTGTGTGCTGGCCCCCAGTACTTTCCTGATTCCAATTTCTTTGATTCTGCGTTCTGCAGTATAGGCCGCCAGTCCGAATAATCCAAGGCATGAAATGAAGATGGCCAGCATAGAAAAGATGCCTGCCAGTTTTCCTATCAGTGTTTCGGTTTTAAAGATCTTGTCGAATTCAGCATCAACGAAGCGGTAATGGAATGGGTAACCGGGATTATAGGATTTAATAACTTTTTCAATGGCTGGCAGAGCTTTTTCAAGATCAGCACCGGGTTTCATTCGCATTGTCATGGTGTAATTGGGAGATGCATCTGAAAAAGGATCAGGGGTGCAGCTGTTCCGTACATATCGTTATATACAAAATCATGAATAACACCCACAACGGTGAGATTGGTTTCATTGTTTGAAATAATGCTGCCTACCACATTTTTCTTCTTCAGAATTTTTGCCATGCTTTCATTAATGATGATATTGCTGCTATCGGTCTTGTTTCCAGGATAAAAGTCCCTGCCAGCCATCAGTTTCATCCCCATGGTTGAAATATATTCCCGGGCTTACACTTTCGATGGTGATCAGTACCTGCTTGTTTGGGTCCTTGCCTTCCCAGGAAAAATCTCCGGTATTGCTGCCCAACTGTAATACACTGTTATTACTTGTACAGGTGTTCTGAACATATCCTGAGGCTTTTAACTCATTCCTGATAGCTGTAAAATGTTGTTTCATCTGCCCCTGTAAGCCTGTGTATAGCAGGTCCTGCCTGTTATATCCCAGGTTACGGTCTTTAATATGAAGTATCTGCTGGTAAATCAGAACTGTACTTATAATCAGGATAACAGAAATCGAAAACTGAAGCACCACCAGGCCTTTTCTGATGTATCCGGCACTGTTGCTGTTTTGGATTCTGACGCCTTTAAGGATGTTTACAGGGTTAAAAGAGGAGAGATAGAATGCCGGATAGCTGCCTGCAATTAGGCCACAGACCAGGGCAATCAGAATAAGGCCCGAAATATGGACAGGTTGCAGAATATTTACCGTAAGTTGTTTCTCAACAATCGTATTGAATGCTGGTATTGCGAGGTAGATCAGCACTATGGCAATGGAGGCGGAAATCATCGACATAATAACCGATTCCCCGATAAACTGTCCAATCAGTTTTCCTTTCCGGCTCCCATCACCTTTTCTTACACTTCCCTGGCACGTTGTTCCGAACGGGCAGTGGAAAGGTTCATGAAATTTATGCAAGCAATAATGAGTATTATCCAGGCAATCAAACTGAATAAGTTGACATATTTGATCCTTCCGGCTATTTCTTTACCATTGTCAAAGTTGTCGTACATTCTCCAGCGGTTCATGGGATAAACCGACATCTTGGCAATAGAACCTTTGGCTTTGCTGTCAATGTAGTTATAAAGTTTTTTGTTGATAGACTCCACGTTTGCCTTAGGCTGTAATTCGGCATAGGTAATAATTCCATTGTTTCCCCATTCCTTCAGCCAATCATTCTGATTTACAAAGAGCTTAAAGGAGGCCAGCCAGTTAAACCTGAAGGATACATTGTCAGGCAGATCTTTAACTACTCCGGTAATACTATATTCCTGTTTGTTGTCTACCTTAATCGTTTTACCCACCACATCAGTCGTTCCAAAGAACTTCTCTGCCATGGATTTGGTAATAACCAGCGAATGCAGCTGGCTGAATGCATTTTTTGCATTCCCTTCAAGAAATTCGAGCTGAAACATCGTAAGAAAGGGTTCATCCACATAAAGGCCGGGTTCATAGATAGTTTTATCATTCAATGAAAAGAGCAGATTGGAGTCCCAGGAAGTTCTTGCCGTTTGTTTGATGCCGGGGATATCAGTTTTCATACCTTCTGCAAGAGGACCCGGTGTTGCATCAAAAGTATAGGTAGTGCCATCGTAGGTCTGACTGTCCTTGACCTTATAAAGATTGTCGCGGTTGCTGAAGTAATAATTAAAGGTAAGCTCGTCTTCAACCCATAAGAGGATGAGCGCCGCACAGGCAATCCCTACTGCCAGCCCGCCAATATTGAGCAAACTATATCCTTTGTTTTTCCAGAGGTTACGAAGAGTGGTCCTGAAATAATTCTTAATCATCGATTACCTGATAATATGTTTTCAAATACAATGCTTTATACTCAATGAGCTGCGGAGGTGCAATACAGTTAAGTCATGCCTGGTTGTGCAAGATATCCGCCAGATAGCGGATCACAAAAGGACTGGTCCCGGAATTAAGAGCAGGAGGGATACAACAGTAGTAGAATCCGCTATACGAGAATATTCTCTGTAACTGTTTGGCCGTCGAGCATCCTGATGATCCTGTGACTGAATTTGGCATCATGTTCACTATGTGTTACCATGATGATGGTTGTGCCTTGTTCATTCAGGTCGGTCAATAATTCCATCACCTCATTGCCATTGGCTGAGTCCAGGTTCCCTGTCGGCTCATCGGCAAGAATTAATTTTGGATTATTTACCACGGCCCTGGCTACGGCAACACGCTGCTGTTGTCCGCCGGAAAGTTGCTGCGGATAATGGTTACGGCGGTGCATGATCTTCATTTTATCGAGTACCGCTTCTACTTTGGCTTTTCTTTCTGCGGCTTTCACCCCGGTATAGATCAGGGGAAGTTCAACATTTTCATATACTGTTAATTCATCAATCAGGTTAAAGCTCTGAAAAACGAAGCCAATATTGTGCTTCCGCATTTCTGCCCTTTTCCTTTCATTGAAATTGGCCACTTCAACCCCGTTAAAGATGAAGCTGCCGTTATCGGCATCGTCCAATAAGCCGAGAATATTCAGCAAAGTGGATTTTCCACATCCTGAAGGCCCCATCACAGCTACAAACTCTCCCTCTTTAACTTCCATTGAAAGTTTATTGAGAGCTATTGTTTCCACCTCTTCTGTACGGTAGATCTTTTCCAGGTCTTTTATCTTAATCATAGTGTGTTTATTTTGAGTTTATTGGTTCTTATTTCTTGTTTTTGTTAATTTTCTGGCAAACAAAAATTCGCAATTTTAAGTGCTGAGAGCTGAGTGCTGGGTGCTGTGTGCCACGTAGAGGAGTCTTTTGCTCTGATCGCCCATGTGCCTACATGCCATGTGCCATTTGGAACCTGCAATCATCAGTGCCCCGAAGGGGATCCGTTGGCTCTGTGTGCCGGGTGCCGGGTGCTTCCTTCAGGAGCAATCCGAGTCATGCTCCTGAATAATCGCCAATCCGCAACTCCGCAATCCGCAATCCCCAATCCCCAATCCGCAATCCAACATCCGCCATCAAACATCCGACATCCGACATCCAACATCCGACATTCGACATTCCTACCTTTTCAGCACCAACTCCTGCATATCCCCATAATTCTCATAACTACTGGTAATCACCTTATCACCGGGCTTCAATCCTTGCAAGACTTCATAAAAATCAGGATTTTGATTGCCCAGCTGTATGTCAGTCTTATAAGCCGTTTTCCCATCAGCACTGAGTTTAAAAATCCAGTTACCACCTGTTTGCTGATAGAACCCACCCCTTGGCAATCGCAAAGCCTGTTTTTCATCACTTAGGGCAAGACGGATCTGCAGGGTTTGTCCGCGACGTATGCCTTCTGGTACGGTTCCTTCGAACTGCATATCCACCTGGAACCGGCCATTATTGACCTGGGTAAACACTTTGGTGATTTTTAGTTTGTAAACTTTATCAGCGAAGGTGAATTCACCCACCAGGCCAATATAGATGCGTGAAATATAATGTTCATCAATATCAACGCGAACCTTGTAGCCACTTAACACATCAATCTGGCCCAGGCGGTCACCTTGCCTTTTATTTTCACCAATTTCCGCATCCAGGGATGTGAGTTGTCCGTCGATGGGCGATTTCACGATCAGATCATTCACTTTCTGCTTCATCATATTCAGTGCTTCCTGGGAACCCTGGTACGAACGCTTGTCCTGTTCCAGCTGCTGAGCTCTCGAAATCGAATCCTGGTAAAGAATCTGCTGGGTTAATTTTTTCTTTTCGAGATAGTAGTTATAATCGTTCTCAGCTTTTTTGAATTCCTGTAAACCAATAACTTTCGAAGCGTAAAGGTTTTTATCAAGGTTGTAAATCCGTTCTGCTTCTTTAAACAGGCTCAATACATCTGCCATCTGGTTCAGCTTGCTCACAGTGTTTTGCTGGGCTGCATTGTTATTGATCTGCATCTGTGTCAGCGTATTATACACTGTATTCTGCTGACTCATCATGGTCATCAGCAGATCTGTATTTGAAAGACGGAGAATGGATTGCCCCTTTTTCATCATGGTGCCATCTTCCACAAAAACTTCCTCAACACGTCCGCCTTCGCTGGCATCGAGGTATATGGTAGAAATTGGAAGAACCACCCCGTTAACCGGGATAAATTCCTGGAAGGTCCCATTGGATACCTCGCTTACGGTAATCCGTTCCAGGTCGACATTTAACCTCGATTTCCCTGAGGTAAAATAGAAGCTGCCGGCAATCAATAAAACAATGGCTGCTATTCCAGCGATCGTGAAGATCTTTTTGGGAGTCCACTTTTTCTTTTCAATGATTCTATCCACTTTTCCTGATGGTTTTGATATGAATACTATAATGCACCTAACTGGCATAAATATAATGCCAAATAGTAAACCATCAGAAAATCAATGATATGTGGAGAAGCCTCAGGACAAAAGTGTTCGATACCGATACACAAACTGTATGATTTCGATACAACTTGCGATTACTGACTGTTTTTTAGTTTCTGTATAAGGGATTCTTTAAACATGGCACCGATCGGGATCATCTGATCGCCAATCTTGATCTGATTGCCTTCAATATATATAAGCCGGTGTAAAGGGATAATAAAGGATTTATGCACCTGGACAAACTGCTCTTCCGGTAATGAGTTGAGCAATGACTTAAAGGTTTCATGCACCACCAGGCTCTTCTCTCCCAGGTGGATTTTCACATAATCACCCAATGATTCCAGATAGGATATATCTGAAAGGTCTATTTTGTGCAATCGTTTATCGGCTCGTAGCATGATAAATCCGGAGGGTTCATTTCCAGTGACCTTGCCTTTATTGCTTGATTTAGTCTCCAGTCGCTCCATCGCACGATTCACCGCTTTCAGGAACCGTTCAAAGGAGAAAGGTTTTAGAAGGTAATCGATAGCATTTGCTTCAAATCCTTCTACTGCATACTCAGGATAGGCTGTGGTAAATATTACCAAAGGCTTTACCGGTAAGGTTTCCAGGAACCTGAGGCCGGAAATCACCGGCAGGTTGATATCAAGAAAGAGAAGGTCAATTTCATGCAATTGAAATGCTGGAGCGGCATCAGGGGCATTGGAATAGGTGCCTTTGAGTTCCAGGAATGAAACGGATTCAATATAACCGGACAGGGTGTCCTGTGCCAAGGGTTCATCTTCAATAATGAGGCAGGAAATCTTATTCATCTAATGGGACTTTCAGTTCGACCATAAACTCTGAATTGCTTTCCGTTACTGACAATTTGTGATTTTCAGGATAGAGTAAATCAAGCCTTTGTTTGAGATTCTTCAACCCGATGCCTTTGTATTTACTGTCAGTCTCTATCGAAACGCCTTTGTTATTGGTAAGGCGGGCTATGAAGAAGCCCGCCTCAATGATGAATTCAAAGTTTGCATAAGTGTTGGATACTGCTCCTTTAACTCCATGTTTGAAACTATTCTCAAGCAAAGGCAACAGTAAGAGGGGTGCAATTTTATAGCTGCCAGGGTCACCCTTAATTTCCAGGCTGATTGTCACTCCAGGCCCCGACCTGATCCTTTGCAATTCGACATAATCACTCATGGCAGCAAGTTCTACCGCCAGACTCACCCGGTCAGCTTCAGCTTCATACAGAATATGGCGAAGGAAATCTGATAGCCGTAATACAATGGTTGGTGTTTCCGGTGATTGGTTTAAAACGAGGTTGTAGATTCCTGAAAGGCTGTTGAACAGGAAATGAGGATTCAACTGACTCTTCAATGCCAGTAAGCGGGTTTCGGTGTTTTCCTTTTCCACCACCACCAGCTTGCTTTTAGTATCCATCAGCAGGAACCAGCCCTTGGATAGTTTTAATAAACTTGTTACCCCCATCAGGGCCAGGACGAACTTCAGCAGATCAAAGAACTCGTAATAGGAAATGAAATAGTAGCCAGGCAGGAGATAGTCGATGAACCTGGAAAAAACGACGATATTTAGTGCTGTCGATCCAATTGCCAGCACTGCAAAGGCAATTCCGAAGAGAATGTACTTTCTTTTTCCCAACAGGTGAGGGATGAGTAGCATCAGGTTGAGGTAAATACCTGGCAATAAGGTGAGGATAAAGATGAAGGTGTAAAGAATGTCAATTTGCAGCACTTCATCTGAAGATGAAAAGACTTTGAACAGCACATAGAAAGCACAGGCCCAGAATGCGAGATGTTGAAGAAGCCTGACTGAAAACAGCTTTTTCATGGTTTATTTTTTATTTGATGCTTTCTGCCTGGTCAGTATCATGGTGTAGTCGCTCTTATTCTTATCTGTGCCAAAAGCTTCCGGATCCTGTCCATATTTTCTGATGAATTTCTGCAGATCTGCAGTATTTGCTGTAAGAATCACCTGCTGATGATCCGGATCTTTGTCATCAAGGTCGTAAGGAGTCCGCTCATGTGCAATGCGTACCTTGTTCTGGTTGAAAAGTGTCATCAGCCATTCCTCATTGTACCATTTAATGGTCACTACATTATTGCTGATGCTTGCCTGGGCCAGGGAATGTGCCTGGACAAAGTGAAACCCTTCAAGATCGGTATGCCCGGCATCCTCTGCAGGATAAAAGTCGATATACAGTTGCTTGTCGAGCTGGAAAAGATGGGCAATAAACCGGCTTGTACCTTTTTCATCAGAATAAGCGATATCATAAGCTTTATCAGGGATATCAGCTTTAGCTAACCCTGCTTTTCTCATATGCCTGCTGATTTCCCAGTTAGAGTCATCCTTGCCGGTCCATTTGCCTAGCAGTTCCTCTTTATAAACCAGGTCTTTGTCAGTATAAAATGGATGGATCGATTTGATAAAACATCCCGGCAAAAGAGCCAGAATGAGTAGTGCGGAAATAATGATTTTTGTTTTCATGATTGTTTTGGATTGATTATGCAGCAAAATAAGCCTGCATTTCACCCCTGTAGAAATTATTTCGATGAACATCACCCGTATTTCGATGAACATGATTTTAGACTACGATTATCACATATCCACTTTGATAAATACATTTCTAAAAAGACCTTCTTGTTAGATCCAGTAAACCATTGATTACAGTAAGCGGATGTGCAGGATTTCCGGGAATATACAAATCAACAGGATACCGGTCCAGGAAGGAACGGTTAAGAGCGGGGCTTCCGGAAAAAAGCCCCCCGCTAATGGCATCCGTTCCTACCAGCACAATGAGTTTTGGATCCGGTGTGGCATCATAACAGATCTGAAGGGGTTCAGCCATATTCTCAGTAATCGGGCCGGTAATTACAATTCCATCTGCATGGCGGGGTGAAGCTACAAACTCAATGCCGAAGCGTCCCATGTCAAATTGCACATTATTAGCCGCATTCAATTCCCATTCACAACTGTTATCACCACCTGCAGATACCTGCCTTAACTTCAGTGAACGGCCAAACAGGCTGTGAATTTCTTTCCTGACTTTTTCGGGATTGATGGCTATTGGTTGGTCGTCTCCTTCTTTGACTATAAGGCCTTCACGCTCATTGGTCGAAATCTTGTAATCAGTAGTAAACTGAATTTTATCGGGGAAAGCCATCGCACATTCCCCACAGAACGTACATTTCCCAAGGTCAATGCTCACCGGGTTTGCCGATATGGCATGAGTCGGACATGTAGCCTGTAACCGTGACTCATCAACTTTCACAAGGCTAATAACCGGCCTTCCCCTGAAAATACCCGGGACTTTCGCTGTTGTAACATCAGGAATAAATTGCTTCCCCTGGTGATATAGTATTTTGAGATTGTTATACATGGGTCGTTGAGGATTAAAATGGTTAAATGAGCTTTTGCCAGGTAGTATGAGTCTAACTTCCTGAAACACATTTACAAATCATGCCCGCAATAGGATAAATTGAAACTTTTATTGCAAATAGGGAAATCAGAAATCTCATTATTTCTGACAGCCAATGCTAATGCCATCCAGTTGTGAAAGGATGGGTCCTTGATTTTATAATGCAGCAGTTCTCCTTCCGGACCAGTAATAGCTGCATGGCATATTTCTCCCCGCCAGCCTTCCACTAATGAAAGAGTAAATAAATTGGTTCCCGGGTTTAATAAATTGTCTCTTTCTGATGGACTAACTTCAGGGATTTCTTTCAGAAGTTCACGAATATGTTTTATTGACTGAAAAACTTCTTCTCTTCGAATCTGAACCCGTGAGTAGACATCTCCATGATGCTTTACAACAGGTTCGTGATTTAGCCTCGGATACATGCTGTAAGGGTGCGAATTTCTCACATCCCGCTTAAGTCCGGATGAACGGGCTGCCATCCCGACAACCCCGATGGTTATTGCATCTTCAGTCGAAACAACCCCTGTTCGTTCAAAACGTGAGAGTGCACTGGGCAAATTGGACAATTCTACATTCATTTCTGTAAAATCAGGCTCAAAGGTATCCAGTACTTCTAAGAGCCTGTCCGCCAGTTCCCTGGTCACAGGAAATCTATTCAGCCCGGGCCTGATAAAGCCCTTGGAGAGTCGGTTTCCGCACCATTCCTGCATGAAATTTACAATGGGTGTGCGTAATCGTCCAAATACAGCACTGCCGAGTTGATAGGCTATATCAGTGCATAATGCACTCAAATCACCCGTATGAATGGCAATCCGCTCCAACTCAAGGGCTATTGTTCGTGAGAAATCAATATCGGGAGTAGTTTGAAAGTTACAAAGGCTTTCCCAGGTATGGGCAAATGCAGTGGCATGCCCTACAACAGTGTCTCCTGCAATGTTTTCAGAAAGGGTTGCTTTTTCTTTCAGCGACTTGACATCAAGAAATAATTTCTCAATCCCCCGATGTTGATAGCCCAGTTGTATTTCCAGGTGCAGAATCTGCTCTCCGTTGCAAATAAACCTGAAATGTCCGGGTTCAATGACCCCTGCATGTATCGGGCCAACACCAACTTCATGAAGTTCCTCACTATCAATGGAATAAAAGGGGTACCCTGCAATTTCCTTATTCTTGTCAAAGCGATCATGCGAAAACCTGACCGGTTTTAACCACGGATGATCAGAATAATCTATTCCAAAATTTTCATGGATTTCACGCTCAAATTTTTCAAAGCAGAGCTGCTTCGCAGAAAAAGAATGATATGGATTTCCGGTTTCAACAAGGCATGAAGAAACATAAATCTGATGATCAGTATCGTCAGCTATGCAACAAATCAGCTTAATGGCATTGCCTTCTTTATAGCCGAAATAATTCACGCAATGCCGGGCTGTACTTTCGGATACCATGCCGGTGTTCAATATCAGGAAAGCCATGTAGGAAACCACTGGTATTTCCTTGACCAAAACCGGCTGATTGTTCTTTATGGTTAGGTAATGCATAGTCTGATTTTATAAGTTTTTTGTGGCAGGTTTTCAGCCTGATACTGTATTGCAGGCTTTATAACATGCACTGACTTTAAACCGGCAAAGTTGGCAGCAGGCTGACACTGTCTTTAAGTAATTCCACAAATACAGCCGGTGGATTAAGTCCCAGGTATACAGCTAAAACAAGAAGTACAAACTGGGTAACTGATTCCCAGGGACTGATTTTTTCAGCTACTGAATCATCAAATCCGATGGCAGGAACAAAAAGGATTTTAAAGATATTTTTCCCAAAGGACCAGATGATAATGGTAAGAAGCAATAATACCGGGATGAGAAGAAGGATCTGACCTTGATCAAATATTGATTTGAAGATCAGGAATTCACTCACAAACAAACCGGAAGGAGGCATTGCAGTTGCACTGATGAATCCCAGTAAAAGGACCATTGCACCTGTAGTATTGTATTTAAAGTAGTTCCCGATGTGATAGATGTTTTTGTTCTGAAAAACACGGTAGAGCTGATTGTATTGAAAGAAAAGACTCGACTTGACAAATGCATGCAATATGATGTGCAGAACTGCCGCATAATACCCAATTCCACCTGCGGCAACTCCCAGCATAACAATCCCCATATGTTCAATGCCCGAATAAGCAAACATACGTTTCACATTTTTAACTTTCAGCATATATACAGCTGAAACAAAGATGGAAAGAAATGCTGCTGTGCCTACAACCAGCTGTGCCCAGTGCAAAAGCGGAGTATTGGCGATCACAATGTAAAAACGAAAAATCCCGACAAAGCCCAGGTTCATGAGTACAGTTGCCAGTAAGGCTCCCGCCGGGGCAGGGGCTTTATCTTTTGCATCAATACCCGCTGTAAACATCGGGACTAAACCAAGTTTTGCTGTAAAACCGGTGAAAATGAAAAGAAATGCCATCCTGAGCCAGACAGGGTTCAGTTCTGCTTTGCGTGCTAACAGGTTGGTAAATGAAAGGTCATCAGAACCTGCATGCTGTAATGAAAGGCTAAGGAACAAGATGCCGATGAAAATAAATGTAATGCTGATGGCACAGATAAAAACATATTTCCAGGTGCCTTCAAGTGCGAGCTTGTTGCGATGGTGATAGATTAATGCTGAAGCACTTAAAGTGGTAATCTCAGTAAATATCCAGGTAACAGCAATGTGATTCGAAAGGTACCCGGCACTAATCGCGGTTATCAATAACACAATCGAGGTGAGGTAGATAGCTCTTGTCTGAGGATTCTCTTTATGATTTTCTATATAAATGTAACTATGTATCATCGAAGGGACGGCTATAATACTCATCGTGATAAGTAATATGATCCCCAGAGAATCAAAAGAAAAATAAATGAGTTCAGAACTTCCGTGATGTGCGCCGGCATAAATGGTAAATGCGGATTGTAAAAGCAGGAATAAACCTGCCAGTGAATAAACAAGCCATTTAGCCCTGCTAATAAACAGGATAATGGCGATGGCAAATGCAGTTATGAGATATATTCCAATCATCAGAGTCTCGTTTAATAGTCTTTTAAGTTACTTAGCTGATCCACATCCACATCTTTAAATACATCACCTATCTTGTTCAGGAAGATCCCTAGAATCAGTACACTGGCAAAAATATCCAGCATTATACCCAGGTTGACCAGCATGGGCATTTCATTGCCAATCGCTAATGATAAAACAAATACACCATTCTCAATGACCATATAGCCCATCACATGGGTAATGATCTTACGGCGGGTGGCGATAAGGTAAAGCCCGAAAAATAAGGTTGAAAGTGCAACAACAAAGAAAATCTTATCCAGGTTATCATCTTTTATGGTATTGGATATCAATATTGTAATGATGACTATCACCGTTGTGATCACTAAGGATACAAAATTTGGAAGAAAGGGCTCAGCTTCCCTGGTAATGTTATTTCGCTTAAGCAGGTATCCCAGGAAAATAGGGACTGCCAGCGACTTGAATACGATAGTTTCAAGCAGGATCAAGACCAGGTTGAGGGTATTGATTTCACTCAACTGGATAAATACCACGAAAAAAAGGAGTACCCCCTGTAGCGCCAACACCTTAATATACGTCATCAGCCGATTGGCGATGGCCATATAGAATAGAGTGATAATGAATGTGATAAGGAGAACATGTATCATAATTTCAAAGGTTTTGGAGCATCTTAAATGAACTTTTCAAGGATCAGTAAAACACCAAAAAATATCAGCAGGCTTACCGATGTTAAGGCAACAACAAATTGCGGATTATGACTCATCCTGAACCTGGCCATAAATGATTCAATCAAACCTATCGCTACAGCCATGAGGAACTGAATTCCAAAAAACGATGGAATGGCGTATTGGTAAGGTATTACCCCGATAAAAAGGTTTACAATGAGTGCTCCGTAAATGGCGAATTTCACATACCCGGCAGTTAGGATAAGTCCAAGATCAAACCCACTGTTATCTAATATCATAACTTCATGAATCATGGTCAGTTCAAGATGGGTTTTAGGGTCATCAATGGGCATCCGACTGCTTTCAATCATGGCTATCATCAATAAAACAAAGGTTGCCAGTGCCGCCAATGCATAGCTGATTTGTGATCCGATATGGAGGGCTGCAAATATTTCCTGGAAGGAGGTATGGCCGGACAACAAAGCCAGCGATCCCATCAGGATAAAGAAGGCTGGTTCGGCAAACATCGAATACAAGGCTTCGCGACTGGCTCCCATGCCTTCAAAACTGCTTCCGGTATCCATGGCTGCAATGATGCTGAAAAATTTTCCAAGGCCCAGCACATAAGCAAAGAAGATGAAATCTCCATTGAAACTCAGTACACCCCTCGATTGACCAAAAGGAACCACCAGCATAGCCATGATGACAGACGCAAAGTAAATGGTGGGTGCAATCTGAAAGACAAAACTTGTGGTTTCGCTATAAACCACACCTTTGCGAAACAAACGTACCACGTCAAATACCGGTTGCAGCAGTCCAGGTCCTTTTCGCCCGGAAGCCAGGCTTTTTGTCCGGATAATGACACCTGTAAAGAAGATGGCAGCTATCAGTATTAATATTACACTCAGCATTTTATAGTTGTTTTAAAAAGTCGATGAATGATTTCAGGTATTGATAAAGAATGGGTAAGCTTAAAACAGAAAGAATGAAAAGCACACCGTAAAGGATGTAAAACTGCAGTTTCCCGTTATTAAGAAATACAAACCGGCCAAGGAAGGCTTTATTGGTTTTCAAAGGACTGTCAATCAGCCATTTTTCCATCTTATCATATGGATGGGTATGATATTTTACTTCGTCAGGAAATATACCATGAACTTCATTTTCATGTTTTCCAATGGATAAAAAAGGAGCGAATAATTTACTATAAGTTCTCACAAATGAACTTGCTGTGTATTGCATTTTTGGTGAAGGTGAGCCATACCCACAACCCCATGTAGGACCGGTTTCAATTTTTCTGTGCTTTAATGCAAACTTCCTGAACATATAAATTGAGCCAGCCACCAGGATGAGTAATCCCGAAGCAAAACTTATAGGTTGAATAGAGCTAAAGGCTTCGTAATGTGCCGGGTTGAATGCTGGAGCACCATTTCCAGTCATAAGGCTGACCGGCTTAGACAAGAGAGTAATAAATATCATTGGAAAGAGCCCGATCAGGAGAATAATTCCAACTAAAAGGTACATGGGTAATAACTGTAGAAACGGGGCTTCCTTGCAGGATTGCGGCAACTCGCTCCTTGCATTACCCAGGAACACAATTCCGAAAGCCTTGGTGAAGCACAGCAATGCTAATCCTCCCACCATCGCAAGTCCTGCAGTGGAAAAAATAGCCGCCAGCAAGGGAACCATTGTTGCATCTGAAAGCCATTTATATAAACCGATGTAGATGATATACTCGGAAACAAACCCGTTAAATGGTGGTATCCCGCATATAGCAATGGCTGCAATCAGAAAGAGTGCTGCAGTTTGAGGCATCTTCCTGATCAGTCCGCCAAGTTTCTCAATGCTGATGGTATGTGTTGACTGGTAAACATTCCCGACAGCATAAAACAAAAGTGATTTGAAGAGCGCATGATTCAGGGTATGCAGCATGGCACCAGTAAAACCTAAAGTCGCCATCACCTGGCTCCCGGTTCCCATGCCTATGCATCCAATCCCGATTCCAATTCCTATGATCCCGATGTTTTCGATGCTATGATAGGCAAGTAGTCGTTTCAGATTATGTTGCACTATGGCAAGCATAACTCCATAAAGCCCTGAAATAACAGAGATGATTAAAATCATGTATCCAACCGATGTGATGTCGGTTACAATAAGCAAGATCATTCTCAGAATGCCAAAGATCCCGATTTTGATAATGACACCCGACATGATGCCTGATACATGCGATGGAGCTGCCGGGTGGGCATAAGGTAACCAGGTATGAAAAGGAACCAGTCCTGCTTTTATGGCAAATCCAATGAAGAATAGTACAAATAGCATAAAGGAAGAGGACACAGGAATACTGGCCGAATAGGTGGCAATGGCTTGAAAGTCATAACTTCCTGTCTTGGATGCCACCCATATGAAACCAATCATCATAAATAATATAGCCACATGGGCTTGCACCAGGTAATTAATACCGGCCTTTATGGTAATACTAAGTTCATGTTCGAAAATAATCACCAGGAATGAAGCAAGTGTCATGATTTCCCAGGCTATAAGAAATGCTAAGCTGTTCTGAATCATGCAGATACTTATCATTGCGGCATGCTGAAGAAAGAAGGCAATACTGTGGAGGGAAAGGTTATTCCGCTGTTCGCGGTAGGCTTTCATGTAAAACAGTCCGTAGAAGCCACCCGTTAAAAAGACCAGGTTAATAATCAGTATAAACCAACCTGACAGGGCATCAATGCGAATAGGAATGGTTCCAAAAACATATCCCCCGGGTAGCGATATACTGATCACTTCGCTTATAAGGCTCTGGATGGCATAATATCCTGATAATACCGAATTGATGAATACCAGGATAAATGCAGCAATTCCTTTGGCATTCACTTTCAGGAAAGGTATAATGATGATACCGCCGAAGATTATCAGGAATATTGCCATTACCATGCTCATGACACAACATTAAAAACGGTGAGTAGAAACATGGCTAAAATAAAAACGATACCATAGAGCACATAGGATTGTACCCGTCCATTCTGAATGAAGCTGAAATAATTAGCCGAATACAATAGCCTGCGGGTAAAGGGGCCAATCAGCCTTTTTTCAAAGAAATCCAGGTAATGGGATATATAGGATCTGCGCTCAGGGAAGATTTCCCCAGGTTTCAATTCCTGGTAACCTTTTTTCTCAATCAAAAGGAAGTTGAGGATCTTTCCCATCGGTTTGGAAAATGATTTACTGGTATATTGCATCCTGCTGTTGGGAGCGACATATCCGCAGCCCCAGGTACTTGCAGTTCGCTGAACCCTGTAGTGCATCATCCTGGAGCGAATAAACCAGGATATTGCGATTATACCCACCAGAAGGAGGGAGTACCAACTGATTTGGCTGACCGACACTGCATATTGGGTAAGGATAACCGAATCTGACAGGCTGGGATAAGCCTGATTAAGGGCATTTCCAACAATGTTGAGGTAGTAGGCTGGAATAAATGCTACACTCAGCATTACCAATATGATAAGATACTGAGGAATTAACATGATCTGTGAAACTTCACGTGGCTTTTCATGGAGTTCTTTACGTGGCTGTCCGAGGAAAATGGTACTGAAAGTCTTGGTGAAAGCCAGTAGTGACAAACCTCCGATAATACTTAAACCGGCTAATGACAGTACAAAGAGTAGAATCTGGCTGATACTGTTAGAACCAATTCCTTGAATAAGTCCAAGGTAGATGATGAATTCCGAAATAAAACCATTCAATGGGGGAAGCCCCACCTATGGCCAGGGCTCCGATCAGGAAAAGTCCTGCAGTTTTAGGCATTGATTTGATCAAACCACCAAGCTTTTCCATATTTCGTGTATGGGTCTGCTGATATACAGAGCCTGCAGAATAAAATAACAATGATTTGAATAAGGAATGGTTCAACACATGCAATAATGCTCCGCCGAATCCAAGAAAGTACATCACCGGGGAATGGTTCCCAATCCCAATAGTACCAATCCCAATTCCAATCCCGATGATTCCGATGTTCTCAATGGTGCAGTAGGCAAGCATTTTTTTAAAATCACGATGCACGGATGCGTTTATAATTCCATAAATGCCTGTCAATACTGAGATGGATAAAATTATTTCACCCATCAGAATGTGATCTGAATGCAGAAAAGTGATCATCCTGATAATGCCATAAATTCCAAGCTTTACGATCACCCCTGACATTACTCCTGAAATGTGGGATGGGGCCGCAGGATGTGCATGGGGTAGCCAGCTGTGAAGAGGAATGAATCCTGCTTTAAGACCAAAACCAATGAAAAAGAGCAGGAATAGCCAGGTATTATTGTTTGTTTGAAAAAAACTTCTGATCGCTTCGAAATCAAAAGAGCCGGTTGCACTATAAATCCAGATAAATCCAATCGTGAGTAATACAACACTGATATGCATCTGCACCAGGTAGTTAATACCAGCTTTCAAGGTCCGGGGTTTATGGTGATCGAATATTACAAGCATCATAGAGGAAAGTGACATCACTTCCCAGGCTAACAGAAAAGCAAAACCATTCTGTAACATACAAACCCATACCATCGACAGGTGAAACAGGATAAATAGAAACCAGTGGAGGTTGAGTTTTGAAGGAGTATTCTGATAAGCTTTCAGATACCCGGTTCCATAGAGCACTCCGGTGAAGGAAGTGAAGTTGATAATAAAGATAAACCAAGCAGATAAACCATCAATCCGGATAATAATATCACCAAGGAATGATCCGGCTCCAATTGAAAATTCGACGATTTGTCCATTCAACGCAGGAAAGGCAATCCAGGAAGTCAGCAAGGAGTTGATCAGGACTATGAAGGCAGCGGTATATGCTTTGTATGACGTTGAAGCGAAAAACATCACAAAGATTAGAAGAAGCGTAGCGATCCAACTTAGATGAACCATTTCTGTCATGCCCTGCATTCTAAGAACTTTTACTATGAGCCTGTAAATTTAGAAAATTAAACGGGTAGTTGTTCTTTAGAGTTCCTGACAGTTAATTATTAGGTGCGGAGATGATTTCATAAATGCATGGAAATAATGATGATGGTTTAAAAATCCATATTCCCCTTATCTGATATAAAGGAGGTTAGAGTTCGACAAATCAGGAGTAAAGAGCTTGTGCAAGGATTCATCATTAAATTCATTTTGAATTCTAACATGAGGCAATCGGCAATCATGCTTCATCATCTCTTTCCAATATAAGTATGTACCTTTGTCCTCAATTACTGCCACAGATACAGAGTAAGTTGAGATTTCTTCTGAGCAGTGATTCCCCCATTTTTGTTGCCATTTTAACCTTTTATTAAAGAATATGCCTCACAAATCCGGCTTTGTCAATATTATCGGTCACCCCAATGTTGGGAAATCCACCCTTATGAATATTCTCACAGGGGAGAAACTTTCAATTATTACACCTAAGGCTCAGACTACCCGCCACCGTATCCTTGGAATTGTTAACGGGGAGGATTACCAGATTGTTTATTCTGACACCCCGGGTATCGTAAAACCACACTATAAGCTTCATGAGTCGATGATGAAGTTTGTGCAGTCAGCCTTACAGGATGCTGATATATTTGTTTACCTCACAGAAGTAGGGGAGAACAGTTTTGATACAGAGGTAGTAGAAAAGATCCGTTTGTCAGGGAAACCCCTCATTTTTGTGATCAACAAAGTGGACCTGGTAAAGCCGGAAGAGGTGCAGCAGAAAATCGCCACCTGGCAGGAACAGTTGCCGGATGCATTGATTATTCCGACTTCGGCAAAGCTGAACTTCAATGTAGATAAGGTGATTCAATCGGTTATTGAGCGATTGCCTGAAAGCCCGCCTTATTTTCCAAAAGATGATGAATTATCGGACCGGCCATTGAGGTTTTTTATCTCAGAAATGATCAGGGAGAAGATTTTCCTGCAATTCCAAAAGGAGATACCCTATTCAGCTGAAGTGGTAGTGGATTCCTTCAAGGATGGGCCAAAGATCACGGTGATTATGGCCACCATTTATGTGGAAAGAGAAACGCAAAAGGCGATCATCCTTGGGCATCATGGGGCAGCCATCAAAAGACTGGGTACAGCTGCCAGGAGAGATATCGAAGCATTTATAGATGCAAGGGTTTACCTGGAACTAAGTGTTAAGGTGAGCGACGACTGGAGGCAGGATGAGCTGAAACTGAAGCGATTTGGGTATGAGTTCTAACTGAAAAAGTCTATGAGGGCAATTAGAAATCCACAAATGGACACAAATGATCCACAAATGATCTCAAATTGAAATATTTCTTAAGTCCTTTTTCGGCACGGAATTATAAATTCAGGCTTTTACTTTTCCATATAAACGGTAGTCAGTACGGTTTGGCCTACAGCATGAAGGGTTTCCTTACTAATGCCGGCAATATTGTCGTTTACAGTATGCCAGTGCTTATAAAACCCCGATTCAGTAGAAGCATCCCTCTGTATGATATCAATAGTCGGGATTTGCCGGATCTGATTGATATACACATGATCATCAGTAATAGCCTGAGTTTCTTCGGCTACAAAATAACTGCTATATCCCAGTTTAGCCGCCATTCGCCAAACCTTGTTCATCACATCAGGTGCATAATACATTGAGGTGCCCTCGAGAGTGAAAACAGCCCCTTCAGCTCCCACCATATCAAGCAAAATCCCGTATCTGGCAGTATAGGCTGTCTTATGAGGATTCCTCGACCAATACTGAGACCCTAAAGCCCAATCATTTTCAACTTCTGAGGTTTCATCCTGGGGAGCCCCATAGTCTTCACCATCGAGGAAAATGATATCTACACCGACATCAGGAGCTTTGATACTTAGCTGTCGCGCGATTTCAATCAGCACACCCACACCACTTGCCCCATCATTCACACCATCAATAGGGGTGCGGTGCTTCGATACATCCGGGTCGTTATCCGCGTAAGGGCGTGAATCCCAATGAGAACAAAGCAATATCCTGGTACCAGCCTGAGGATTAAAAGATCCGATGATGTTCTTCAGATCAAGAGGGGTGCCATTGTATGCCTTCATCTGGAAGGATTGCACAGTCACATCATTTGTGTATCGTCTTAGGGTTGTTTCCAGCCAGATGGCACATTTCTTATGCTCCGGGGTATTCGGAACCCTAGGACCAAAAGCAGCCTGTTTCTTAATAAATGAGAATGCTGAATCAGAGTTGAAATCTGCCTGGACCACCTTCTGTTCAGGGAGGTTGACTTCCTCCGTGCCCTCTGCAGGTTTAGGTGTTTGTTTACACGAGAAAAAAATACTGGCAGAAGCCATAACGAAAATCAGGAATAGTATGCGCATAGTAGATCGTTCGATGGATCAAAAGTACGTATTATCCTTGAATTTAAATCTTCACAGCCCTTATAGCAGGAATGATGCCTTCTCACCGAATTGCCCTGTAAAAACTGTTTCATCCAGTTGCCTTCGGGTTCGTGCTTCAAATTCCATCTTCCTGAGGTTAGGATGCAGTACTTCTGCATCACCTATATACCCAATGGTAAATGCAACCCTTACCTCGAAATCAGAAGAAATATTTAATAACTCTGCAGCTTTGTCCGCATCAAAACCAGCCATCTGGTGAACATACAATCCTTCTTCTGTTGCTTGTATACTCAGGTGGGCAACGGATTGCCCAAGATCATAAGCCCTTGTTTTATTTTCAGTTCCTTTAGGGTTATTCACCCTGCATATGGCAAGGCAAAGCACTGGCGCTGTTTTTACCCATAGTTGATTAAATTCTACCAGCGTTTCAAAGATCCCGGAATATACGGCATCACCTTTGAATCCAACAAGAAAATACCAGGGTTGTATATTAGATGCGGAAGGAGCCCACCGGGCAGCTTCAAAAATACGCTGAAGTTTTTCCGGCTCAACAGGTGCATCAGAAAATGCACGCGGACTCCATCGTTTATATAATAAATCATTGAGATGATAAGTGGTCTGGGGTTTCTTGATTTCTATCGGATTCATGAACTTATATAATTTATGCTCTCAAAGTTACGCTTTCTTAACAGGGAGTGTGTGTGAATATTCGAAATTTAACAACCTCCGGAGCTTTGCACGTGCTAATTGCTGATTTCAACCAATCTTTGGGTTTAGCTTATTCATGAAAATCATTCCTGTTTGAAAATTCAATGTTCCATTCACTCTACTCCATCCATCAGCAGCCTTTACCCGGAACAATTTTCAAAATGCTATCATCCTTGCATATAGCTAATTTGTGTAAAGAATTCAATTCCGAATTAAAAATATTGCCAATGTAACTTTCCCGGATACAAATAATTTTGACAATCCAAATCACTTGGATAGAGAATTATTATGAAACCCACTATGAATTTCCTACTTTTGTTCTGTCCATTCATCTTACACCCTTTACATCATGAAAAACAAATACCTGGACCTGATTGAACAAACTTTTGACTTTCCTACTGAAGAATTTAAGGTCGAGGATGGTGAGCTTCTGTTCAATAATATTCCTTTAATGGAAGTGATCAAGCAATACGGCACTCCACTGCGAATTACCTATCTCCCTAAGATCGGCAAACAGGTTCAAAAGGCAAAACGCCTCTTCAATGTAGCTATGGCAAAGGCTGCTTATAAAGGAAGTTATTCCTATTGCTATTGTACCAAGAGCTCCCATTTCTCCTTCGTCCTGGAAGAGGCATTGAAAAATGGGGTGCATATTGAAACCTCCTCTGCCTTCGATATTCCGATTATTGAAAGTTTATTCGAAGCAGGGAAGATCAGTAAGAGTAGTTATATCATTTGTAATGGGTTTAAACGCCCTCAGTATATTGAGAATATTGTTAACCTGATAGAAGAAGGTTTCGAGAATGTGATTCCAATCCTCGATAATAAGTTTGAGTTGGATGAGTACGACAGGAATATTACAAAGAAGATAAAAATAGGAATTAGAATTGCTTCGGAAGAAGAGCCCAAGTTCGACTTTTATACCTCCAGGCTTGGCATTCGATATAACGATATTATCCCATATTATGAGGAAGAGATAAAGAACAATCCTAAGTTCGAACTAAAGATGTTACATTTCTTCATCAATACCGGGATCAGGGATTCGGCCTATTACTGGAATGAGTTGTTGAAGTGCGTGAATGTATACTGTGAATTAAAAGCTGTTTGTCCGCAACTTACAGCACTCAATATAGGCGGAGGGTTTCCTATTAAGAATTCCCTGAGCTTCGACTATGATTATGAATACATGGCCGAAGAGATCATTGCCCAGATCAAGAGTGTATGCGATCGCACGGGTACACCTGAACCCGACATCTTTACTGAGTTCGGATCGTTCACTGTTGGTGAGAGCGGGGCAATCCTATATTCAATAATTGACCAGAAAAGGCAGAACGACCGTGAGGTATGGAATATGATCGATAGCTCCTTTATTACTACATTGCCGGATACCTGGGCAATCAACCAGAAGTTTATCTTAATGGCAGTGAATCACTGGGACCAGGAGTATGAACGTGTATTCCTTGGCGGACTTACCTGCGACAGCGAGGATTACTACAATGCCGAAGCTCATACCAATGCGATTTTCCTGCCCAGGCTAAAGGATGATGAACCCTTATATATCGGTTTGTTCCATACAGGAGCTTACCAGGATTCCCTGGCAGGGTATGGTGGAATCCAGCATTGCCTGATCCCCGCACCAAAGCACATTATTATCGATCTTGATGAGGATGGTGAATACACTACGAAGCTGTTTGCCAAAGAGCAAAGCCATAAGTCTATGCTGAAAATCCTGGGCTACTAGAGATTAGTGCTGGGTACCGGGTGCTGAGTGCTGAGGTTGAATGTGGTTCTAAAATTGTGAATAGAACATAAAAAAACGGATTTAGCAGATACGGACAGATAGAATTGTGCTAAAAAAGAGGATATAAATTTATTAGGAACCAAAGGGATCACAAATTGCACAAATCCATCACAAATAAACACAAATGAATAAGTCTGTAGGTTGAGGGATCTGAATTCCTAAAACGAACCGGACAGCAAACTCAGCACCCAGACTCAAGCACTCATCACTCAGCACCCAGCACCCAGCACTCAGCACCCAGCACTCAGTACCCCGGCACCCAGCACAAAATAAATTCGTAATTTTGCCACAGGAAACAAGAGACTCATCACAACCTCAAACAAGGCTTGCTATGAAACAATATGGAGATTTACCTAAGAAATTTACTGATTTTGAGACTGCTAAAGTAGTCATCATCCCTGTTCCTTATGATGGGACCAGTACCTGGTTAAAGGGTGCTGACAAAGGTCCGCAAGCTTTGCTCGAAGCATCTGCCAATATGGAAGTATATGATGTGGAAACAGATAGTGAAGTTCATAAGGTGGGGATCCATACCATGCATGCAGTGGCAGAAAGTAGTTCACCTGAAGCTATGGTGGATGCGGTTTATAACAGGATGAAGGATGTGCTGAAGAAGAAAAAGTTCCCTGTCCTGATAGGAGGGGAGCATTCAGTAAGTATTGGTGCCATCCAGGCTATTGCTGATCATTACCAGGATATTACCATCTTGCAGTTCGATGCTCATGCCGACATGCGCCAGGAATATGAAGGCTCTAAAAATAACCATGCTTGTGTAATGGCTCGTGCCAAGGAAGTTGCGCCAATTGTCCAGGTTGGTATCCGCAGCATGAGTGTGGAAGAACGTGAAGACATTCAGCCCGACCGGGTTTTTTATGCTTTTAATATTCATGAGCATAAAACCTGGATGTATGAACTGTTAAATAAGCTTACCCGTAATGTGTATATAACGATTGACCTGGATGTACTGGATCCTTCAATCATGCCTTCTACAGGCACTCCGGAACCCGGGGGATTATTGTGGTACCAGTTGCTGGAAATCCTTAAAACCGTTAGTGAGCAGGTGAATATTGTAGGATTCGATGTGGTGGAACTCCGCCCGCTCAAGGAAAATAAATCACCAGATTTCCTCGCCTCTAAGCTGATTTATACCCTGTTAACCTATAAGTATATAACCGGAATAAAATAAGTAGGAGGCTCGTCCGGATTGCATGTTTTCATGATTATCTTTGATAAAATGACTGAGGATGGAATCTTCTGACCTGAAAAGAAAGATTATTACTAAAATTAACGCTCTCGAAGAATATAAGCTGGAGGAGCTATATGGTTATTTATTAAATTCTTCAAATAGTAATTCAGATTTGTCGGATTGGACAAATCTAAGTGAAGAGCAAAGAAAAGGCATTTATAAAGCTATTCTTGAATTGGAATCGGGAGAAGGGATTCCAAATGATACAGTATTTAATAGCATACGTTCCAGATATGTCTGATGAATAAAAAAGTTGTATGGTCTACGGAAGCCGTAAATGATTTTATCTGTATTTCTGATTTTCTAAAAGCTCATTGGGAAACTAATGTGGTGATCTCTTTCATTGATTTGACACAATTATGTATTCGGGCCATTTCTCGCTTTCCCCGACAATATCCTGTTATAGAGCAAAGGAAAAAGGTTAGAAAATGTGTGGTAACAAAGCACAATTCTATATATTATAGGGAAGCTGGAAATCAGATTCATATTCTGAGAATCTTTGATACTCGTCAGAACCCTGTAAAGCTAACTTTCTGACCGAAAGTATTACCAATCCAGAAGCCACGCAAAAATCAGAGGTGCAACGATCGTAGCATCACTTTCAATAATATATTTTGGTGTATGAATATCGAGCTTACCCCAGGTGATTTTTTCATTGGGAACAGCTCCGGAATAACTGCCGTAGGAAGTGGTAGAGTCTGAGATCTGGCAGAAATAACTCCAGAACGGAACATCATGCCATTCAAGGTCCTGGTACATCATAGGAACAACACAGATTGGGAAGTCACCGGCAATGCCGCCGCCAATCTGGAAGAAGCCAACACCTTTTCCCTGTGAATTTTTTCGGTACCAGTCAGAGAGCCACATCATGTATTCAATCCCACCTTTTACAGTAGTAGGTTTCAGTTCACCTTTAATACAATAAGAGGCGAAGATATTGCCCATTGTACTGTCTTCCCAGCCCGGAACGATAATCGGAAGATTCTTTTCAGCTGCTGCAATCATCCATGAATTCCTTGGGTCGATTTCGTAATCGGGCTCCATGGCTTTTGAACGAAGCAGTTTATACATGAATTCGTGGGGGAAATACCGTTCACCACGAGAGTTGGCATCTTTCCAAATAATTTCAATATGATGCTGTATTCTTCTGAAAGCTTCTTCTTCAGGTATACAGGTATCAGTAACTCTATTCAATCCTTTTTCGAGCAATTCGAATTCCTGTTCAGGTGTCAGATCCCTGTAGTTTGGAATTCTTCTGTAATGAGAATGAGCAACAAGATTCATGATATCCTCTTCCAGGTTAGCCCCGGTGCAGGTGATGATCTGGACTTTGTCCTGGCGGATCATCTCGGCAAGGGATACACCCAGTTCAGCAGTGCTCATTGCACCAGCCAGGGTAATCATCATTTTGCCGCCTTCTTTCAGGTGCAACTCATAGGCTACAGCTGCATCAACCACAGTGGCAGCATTGAAGTGCCTGTAATGATGCTGCATGAATTGGGAAATCGGTCCTTTATTCATATTAATGGTTCTTTGTGCAAATATAGGGGATTGTTTAAATGTTTGATTGCTGGTCTTGAAAAACAAAAGTTAACAATTCTGATCTGATCCTTTTGGAAAAATATTATTCCCTCTCATCAGTTAAACATTGCAGTAAAAAATCCAGATGGGATTACAGGTTAATAAAAAAAACCACGATGAATAGTGGGCCCCCTCTTTTTGATACGCTGATTCCCATTTTTTACAATAAAGAGAACAAATGTGTCAAATCTATAGTTTTTGCAGTATTTTTGAATATTGTATTCAAATATTAAATATCATGAAAATCAACGTATTACTATTACTGACATTGACAACCTCGTTTGCTTATGGGCAGTATTCAATAAGCCACTTATCGGTTCATTCACCTGAAATGAATGTTCCTGCACTGGTCAACCTTACAGGTAACCATGATATTAAAGCAGTTGCCGGTACAACAACAAAATTGGACCGTGACGTTATTTCGCATTGGGATACCATAGTTACCTATTTACAGGATACTATTCCCGTATCGAAGTACATCCGTGTCTGTGACCAAAGAGGGGAACCCGTTGAGGAAATTACATTGAACTGGAATTCCGGTTTTGAATGGGTGAACGGGGGAAGAGTGCTCTATACCTATGATGCTTATGGATGGGTAGAAACATTGATTTATCAGCTCGGAAATGCATCCGGTGGGTGGGATAACAGCTCCCGTGAAATATATACCCATACACCTGACGGAAAGCAGCTTACAAAACTTATAGAGGTATGGTACGGACTTAGCTGGCACAATTCCCACCGGACGACTTCGGCCTATTCTGAGGCTGGCCATGTGCTCTCAACTTTACTTGAAAAGTGGAATTATAATATCTGGAAACAAGAATATCGCTATACTTATACCTATGATTTCGATGGACGGCTGATTATTTTCCAGTATTATGGTGCCGATACTGTATCTAATGGCAAAAGACACCAATATGCCTATGATTCACTCGGGAATAACGTTCAGCAACTGGCGGAGGTTCTGAATCAGGGTGTGTGGGAGAATAGTGAAAAATATACCTACACTTACAACTCCTCAAACCTCATGCTGACTGAAATGAAAGAAATATGGTCGGGGGGCTGGAATAACTATTACCGTTACACCTATACATATAACAACCAGGGTCAGAAGATTGCAGAGACCTATGAAATCTGGTTTTCAACTGAATGGCGGAACGCATCAAGATGGACTTACAATTATGATGGTAATGATCTTTGCATCTTGTTACAAATTGACATCTGGGAAAATGAAGAATGGCATCCTTACTCAAAAGAGGATTATGAATATGATGTATTTTTGCGCTTAATAAGGAACTCTTCTTCCATGTATTCTGAAAATGACTGGTTATATCAAAGCATGTATTCCTATCATTATGATGATTATTCAAATCTGACAAGCAGGAGTTTCTTTACCTGGAACGACAACCAGTGGATGAACTATGAACGTTGGATATTCACCTACGATAGTCTGGGTAATTCACTCACTGGTGCACATAACAGTTGGACAGAAACCGGCTGGGTGATAACTGAAGGAGTGCTGGATGTATATGAAAATGGTGTATGGGCCACGTCAGTGACATATTGTAGCAATTATCAGGCTCATTTCGGAAATTTATATACAAAACTGGAAGAACCGTTACCCGATTTTACTTCGATAGTCAGCATTTATCCAAATCCGGTTCATGATCAGTTTACTGTCAATTTCCCCTCGGGCAGCGAGACAGTGTTTCAATACCACATTTATGATATAAAAGGAATTTTGGTAATCTCAGGGACTAGCACCTTACAGAATTCCGCCGTGGATGTCCGAATGCTGCCCCTAGGTATGTATCTTTTAAGTATCACAAACGGTACATCTACATCAGGCTGCCGCTTTATCAGGCAATAAAAAGGTAATCATTAGTTCATATCAGATTGCTTCCATATCTGTCGGAAAAATCCTTACCTTTGCACCCCTGTTTCCAATGCATAAGGAATGTTGATTTTCAAATCTTTATATCTCTGTGCAAGGACAGAACGCTATACCAGATTGTATTTCCCTGAATTATTTAGTGCCAATCCATTTACATTGCCTCGCTTTTAACGAATGAATCATTAACGACTGCAGCACTCTAAATCGTCACTTTGTCTACTGCAAGCCAAACAAATAAACACCTTATGCCAAGCATCCGTAACATTGCCATAATTGCCCACGTCGACCATGGTAAAACTACCCTGGTTGATAAAATACTACATGCCTGCAAGCTATTCCGCGACAACGAAGAAACCGGTGATCTGATCCTTGACAGTAACGACCTTGAACGTGAACGTGGTATTACCATCACTTCCAAAAATGTTTCTGTAGAATATAAAGGTATCAAGATCAACATCATCGATACACCAGGCCATGCTGATTTTGGTGGTGAAGTGGAGAGGGTACTGAAAATGGCAGATGGAGTTTTGTTGCTGGTTGATGCTTTTGAAGGCCCTATGCCCCAGACTCGCTTTGTTACACAGAAAGCCTTGTCATTAGGATTAAAGCCAATTGTTGTAATTAACAAAGTCGATAAAGAGAACTGCCGCCCTGATGAAGTGGAAGAGCATGTATTTGAACTTTTCTTTAACCTGGAAGCAACCGAAGACCAGCTCAATTTCCCTACTATTTATGGTTCAGGAAAGAATGGCTGGATGAGTACAGATTGGAAAAAACCAACTGAAGATATCACTGCATTACTGGATGCAATTATTGAATATATTCCTGTTGCCCCAATTCCGGATGGCCCGCTCCAGATGCAGATCACTTCTCTCGATTATAGTTCTTATGTGGGTCGTATTGCCATCGGACGTGTATCCAGGGGACAAATTAATTCAGGCATGTTTGTCAGCCTGATGAAGCGTGATGGAACTATTGTTAAGTCACGTGTAAAGGAGTTATATGTATTTCAGGGTTTAGGCCGCGCAAAAGCTGATTCAGTGCATTCCGGCGATATTTGTGCGGTTGTTGGACTTGATGGTTTTGAAATCGGGGATACCATCTCTGATCCTGAATCACCGGAGGCTTTACCGGATATTCATATCGATGAGCCTACCATGAGCATGCTCTTCACAATTAACAATTCTCCTTTCTTTGGCAAAGAAGGTAAATTCGTTACATCACGCCACCTGAGTGAACGCCTGGCAAAGGAAACGGAAAAGAATCTTGCACTCCGGGTTGAAGATACGGGCTCTCCGGATCAGTTTCTCGTGTTTGGTCGTGGAATCCTTCACCTGAGTATTCTTATTGAAACCATGCGCCGCGAAGGTTACGAATTACAGGTTGGTCAACCCCAGATTATTGTAAAAGAAATTGATGGGGTTAAACATGAGCCTGTCGAATCCCTTATTATTGATGTTCCTGAAAACGTTTCCGGTAAAGCCATTGAATTGGTTACTCAACGCAAAGGGGAACTAGTGGCTATCAACCCTAAAGGTGATCTTCAGCATATGGAATTTAATATTCCCTCCCGTGGAATCATTGGTTTACGTAATGCAGTTATGACTGCAACAGCGGGTGAAGCTATTGTCGCTCATCGTTTCAAATCATTTGAGCCATGGAAAGGGGCGTTACCACAGCGCCTGGTTGGTGTTTTGGTCTCCATTGAAACAGGAATGGCTACAGCTTATTCAATCGATAAACTCGCCGACAGGGGAAGGTTTTTCATTGAGCCTTTCGAAGATATCTATGAAGGACAGATCGTTGGCGAAAATACCAGGGATAATGACCTTGGAGTGAATATTGTCAAGGCCAAACAAATGACCAATTTCCGTACAACCGCAAAGGATGAAGCTGTTCGAATGGCTCCTGTTGTGAAGTTTTCTCTGGAGGAAGCCCTGGAGTATATCCAGGTTGATGAAATGGTTGAGATAACCCCGAAGTCCATGCGTCTAAGGAAGATTCTATTGAAAGAGCATGAAAGGAAAAGAGCAGGGAAATAAGGTGCCTTGGGTTCCGTTGAAAATATATATGAATTTCTTGTTTCTGCAATCATCATCAGGATTAGCTTCCTGATGATGATTGTGAATTACGGTATACCTTCAATGAAATAAATTCATTCCAATACAAAATGATTATGAAAACCAGATTATTATTCCTTATTTACTTTTTTTCGGTTGTATCCATTTCTGTCAGAGCCGATGAAGGTATGTGGCTCCCGATGCTGATCAGCAAATATAATATCGCTGAAATGCAAAAAATGGGACTTAAATTGACTGCAGAACAAATCTATAGTGTTAACCAGTCTTGTCTTAAGGATGCAATTGTTTCATTGGATCACGGAGGGTGCAGCGGTTCCATCATTTCTTCCAAAGGATTGCTGATTACTAACCATCATTGCGGATTTGATGATATTGCAGGACAAAGTACAGTGGAAAATGATTATCTCACTGACGGTTTCTGGGCTATGAGGCCGGAAGAAGAATTACCGATCCCTGGTAAAAGTGTCTCATTCCTTGTTCGAATGGAAGACGTTACAAAGATCGTTCTCATGGGTATCTCACCTGAAATGGATGAAACTACCAGGAATCATGCAGTGGAACAGGCTGTAGATAGCCTGAAAAATCTTGCAATAGCCGATACAAAGTATGAGGCCAGTATTGAAAGCATGTTTGAAGGGAATGAATATTATTTATTCGTTTATGAGACATTCACAGATATACGAATGGTAGGAGCTCCCCCTTCAGGTATTGGAAAATTCGGCGGCGATACAGATAATTGGATGTGGCCCAGGCATACCGGAGACTTTTGTCTTCTTCGGGTTTATTCATCTCCCTCAGGTAAACCTGCTACCTTTTCAAAAGAGAATATTCCATATTCAGGTAAGCACTTTCTGCCTGTTTCAATGGACGGCGTGAAGGAAGGCGATTTTTCAATGATTATGGGATATCCCGGGGCTACTGATCGGTATCTTACCTCATTTGGGATCAAACAGAAGCTGAACCAACTTAACCCGGCTGATATTGCGTTGAAAACAGCTAAAATGGAAATCCTGAAAAAGTATATGAACCAAAGTGATGCATTGCGAATTGCCTATGCTTCTGATTATGCATACCTGGCCAATTTTCAAAAAAAATCCATCCAGGAAAGCAAAGCATTAAAGCGCCTGAAAGTTGAAGAAGATAAAGCAATACAGGAAGATGCTTTCACTAAATGGGCCATGAGTGAGGATACCCGGAAACAGCAATATGGTGAGGTTATTAATGAACTGAAAAAGGTATATGAGGAAAAGGATTCGCAACTGGCCGATGTAGCAATGATCTATCTTGAAGAGACTTTAATCGGGGCCAAAATTCTCTTTTGGGCTTATCAAACCAATGAACTGGTAAGCTCTCTGGAAGACAAGGACGATCTTGAGGAACAGGTCAAATATTTCCGCCAGAAATCGGAGGAGTTTTATAAGAATTTTAATCCGCAAGCTGATAAAGAAGTGCTGGTAAAAATGTTCAAACTCTATAAAGAGAATCTGCCGGAACAATTTTATCCGGAATTATTTACTACTATCGAAAAGCGGTACAAAAATGATTTTGAAAAATATGCTGATTATTTGTACAATTCTTCCTTCTATGCTAATAAGAAAAAATTCGATGCCTTCCTGGATAAGCCCTCTCTTAAGCGAATCATGAAAGATCCTGCTTTTAAAGCTGCAAATTCATTCCTGGCATCCTATATTCTTTCAACAGTATTACAAATGGGTACCGAAGATGCCTTCAATCTTAACAGGAGGAAATATATTGCCGGACTCAGGGAGATGTATCCAAACAAGCATTTTTATCCTGATGCCAACAGTACACTTCGTTTAACCTATGGAAAAGTAATGCCCTACGACCCGGCAGATGCTGTAGAATATGATTATTTCACAACATCAAAAGGAATACTGGAAAAGCAGGATCCTGAGAGTGATGAATTCAGGGCCCCAGGACGTTTGTTAACACTTTTGGAAAATAAAGAATATGGTCGTTATGCCGATAATGGGCATTTACCTGTGTGTTTTCTTACTACCCATGATATCACAGGCGGAAATTCAGGAAGCCCGGTAATGAATGCAAATGGTGAACTGATAGGTGTAGCATTTGACGGCAACTCAGAGGCTATGAGCAGCGATATCAAGTATGATGCAAATCTTCAACGCACCATTTGTGTGGATATCCGTTACGTACTTTTTGTAATCGACCGCTTCGCAGGTGCAGGTTACCTCCTTGAGGAGATGACCCTGGTTAACCATTAATAGATTTTTAGCTTTTATATAGAAACCACAATAGTAATTTCCTATTGTGCTCCTGTGGGTTTCCGGGAAGGTGAATTTCGACTCAGTAGATTTCTATTGTGTCTTCCTATTGTGTCCTATGTGTCTATTGTGTTTTAAAGCTCACAGGGCAAAATTGACAATAAGAAAAATAAGGAGAGATTAGAACTTCATGCACTTAACCTTCTTCTCATAATGCCTGATTCCGGCTTCATTGCAGATTCCCCGGATAAATGTATCAAACATCACATCGAATAAAGTATTGAAAGAGATTTCATCATTAGGAAAGAAATCGGGATTGTGCAAGTCAATCAGTCGGCTGATATAAATGCGTGAGACAAGTTCGGTACTAAGATCTTCACGATAGATTCCCTGGTGTATCCCATGCTCAATATTTCTGCGGATTTTTTCAAAGACAAATTTTATTCTTTTCTCAAAGAAGTTTTGCCTGGCTTCCGGGTAATAAATTCTTAAGTCGAAATTGAAGGAAGGCTGAATGTCTTTGAATCTCTTACTGATCTCTTTACTCACGAACAGTAATCCATCAATGGCATTCATCTCACTAAAACTGAAATTGGAAAATATAGCTTCAAGACTTTTCTGCTCATACTCCAGCACTTCCTCTACAAGGCCTGCCTCATTGCCAAATGAATCAATCAATGTTTCTACAGGTTGTTCAAGGTCAGTAGCAAGTGTGGAAAAACTGAATTCTTCAGGTTGATACCTGGAAAGATGCTTCCGGATATTTTCAATAAGGGAGACGACGGAATCCTGCATAAAAAATTGAAAAGGTAGGACCAATAGAATGCGTAAAAGTAAGCATTAAAAGCTTTCGAAATAAAGAGAAAAAGGAATCGATAAATGCCTAGACGGACAATGGTTACAGAGTTATTTACTTTTGATACACGACTTTCCTCTGCTGGTTGATTCCATTCCCTTTCAGGGAAAAATAATATACTCCGGAAGAAAGATTGTAGGCATCTGGATAGAAGACTTTAATGTATTTTCCTCTTTCTAACCATTCACCATCAATAAGGCTGGCAACTTTTCTGCCATGGATGTCGTAAATACATAGACTGATCTTATTTCCAGTACGTAACTTAAAAGAAAAAGCCGTACTCTCCGTGAAAGGATTAGGGTAATTCATCTCTGTAGCAAGTGGACCTGCTTCCGGCTCTTCCAATGAAGTTTGAAGGGTATCGACAATAGCTGTGTATATAGAAAGATCAAATTCATCCAGCCTGGTCCAGATGGGTCGTATTACTCCATTATGCGCAGTTATGCATGTGTAGTCACCAAAGAACACGGATGCACTGGGTATAAAAGGACTATCACTCACCTTGAAGTTGCTGAAAGTTAACCCTCCATCTGTTGAAAATGCAAGAAAGACATCAGTTTGATTATCATTATAATTCCTTCGGTCATAGAATACAACCCATATATATCCAGTCTCCTGATCAACCGTCATCCAATTGAAGAATTGTTGCTTGCCGGGAACATCATCATTGACCCTGATGGCTTCACTCCATGTATTTCCTCCGTCGCTTGATCTTGACAGCCAGACATCGGTATCATTAAGCCCATTCCTTTGATCACTCCAGCTGATATATACATTCCCTCTACTCGGACCATTACTTAGGTCACAAGCCGTTATAGGCATCCCATTTGCCCTGTATATACCGGGGATGGCATAATCCCACCCTCCTGGCATTTCATTCACAAAAATGTCATGATCAAGCCATGTTGAACCACCATCAAGGGAACGGTCGAATACAATGCCTGCCGGTCCGGCCCAGGATGTGTATATTTCTCCATTGGGCCCAATTGCAGGAACGGCTCCCTCTACTGTGCTGTCACTATCGACACAATTCCCTGAAATTTCACTGATGGTTTTGGCTTCTGTCCAACTCTCGCCCTGATCCGATGACTTGGAGAATCGAATGACTGTTTTCTGACTGGTATCTGCAACTCCATAACTATCAAATTGGGTCCATGTGACACATAATTCGTTATTAAAAGGATTCACAGCCACCCATTCCTTATCTTGCTGCTTGGGATCATTTTTGCCAATACCGGAACCATTGTTCCATGAGAGTCCGTTATTAGTCGAACGCTGACAAACAATCCTGTCTAACCACAAAGTAGGCTGCCCTTGTGGACTGGACAAATGAAAGTAGTAAAAATAGCCGGCAGTATCAATAACCAGGCAGGGGTCACCATAAACACCCAATGTTGACTGTAAGGCTCCATTCCCCCAGGTATAACCTCCATCATTTGAGTAATAAAAGGAACTTATATTGGCGCCAGCCACCAATTGACTGGTATTTTTTTTATTCATGTAGATGGAAGGCTCATTAGGCCAGTTCTGATCACTGATCAAAATATTGGGATATTGCCCAAACATAATGTTCGGGTTAAAAGCAAGCAAAATAAGAAACGATAAAATATATTGTATCTTTTTCATGCAAAATTGATTGAAAGGAGTTATGGTGAACACTGAATATGTTCGAATACAGAGTCCAACAAAGCAAAATTACAACAATTGACTGGCTGTATCCAATATTAAATTTTCATCTTTAAGTTGGTATGGAGATTTGAATCTATAAATTTGCATGGCCTTCCATATGTATTACTCGTTAATTCTGAAACAGATTTTGTTACTTCCTTGTTTATAATAACAAGTAATATAGTATTTGATTAATCTAAATTTGAACACCATGCCGAAAGAAACGAAGGGGATGAAGATAGGAATCCTTACTGCAGGAGGAGATTGTCCGGGGATTAATGCAGCAATTCGGGGGGTAGGAAAGACAGCTATCTACGAATATGGAATGAAAGTGTATGGTATCTCTTCCGGGTTCAGGGGATTGATTGATAACAATTACGCTGAACTGGATGAAGCGCAGCTGTCAGGCATCCTTACACTTGGAGGAACTATTCTGGGGACATCCAGGGATAAGCCTTTTAAGAATGATCCTACTGTTGAAAATAAATTGCCGAAACTGATCAAGAAAAACTACCAGGACCTTGGCCTTGATGCATTGGTAGTTATCGGGGGTAATGGATCCATGAAGACTGCTCATAAACTGAGTCTTGAAGGACTAAATATTGTCGGGATTCCTAAAACCATCGACAATGATGTCTGGGGGACTGATGTTTCATTTGGTTTTGATTCTGCTGTTTGGATTGCTACAGAAGCGATTGATCGGTTGCATTCAACGGCAAACTCACATAAACGTATAATGGTTATCGAATTAATGGGACATAATGCCGGCTGGCTTACCTTATATTCAGGAGTTGCAGGTGGTGGAGATGTGATCCTGATTCCTGAAATCGATTATGATATGGAACTGGTAGCCCGTTACCTTGAGAAAAGAGCTAAGAATAATAAACCTTATTCTATCGTTGCTGTAGCTGAAGGAATCCGACGTCCAAAAGGTGTTTCAGCCGCAGCCTATGTTTCTCAGTTTATTAAGGAAATCACAAAACTGGAAACGAGGGAAACAATTTTAGGATATATTCAAAGAGGAGGTACTCCCACACCAATGGATCGGATACTCTCTACCCGATATGGGGCCAAAGCAGTGGAATTTATCGCTGAAGGTAAGTTTGGGATAATGGTTGCAAAATCGGGTGAACATATCGTGCCTGTCCCATTGGAAGAGGTTGGTGGGAAAGTGAAATTGGTTCCTGCTGATCATTCACTGGTTAGAAAAGCCAGGAAAATGGGGATTAGTTTCGGAGATAGGAAAATGTGATTTCGCTTAACTTTTGTAATCTAAGTGTTTGATTGATCAAGCTTTCTTACTCACCTGCTTTCTGAAATTTTCTTGTAAGTTGAGAAGCCTGATGAAGTAAAAAAGGTTGAACCCTGCTAGGGGTCCAAATCTTTCTCCTCTTTCGGTTATTGATATTTGACCCTTCGGGTCGGGAGGCTTCGCCTTGTTTGCGGTTATTGATATTTGACCCTTCGGGTCGGGAGGCTTCGCCTTGTTTGCGGTTATTGATATTTGACCCTTGGAGTCGGGAGGCTTCGCCTTGCTTCGGTTATTGATATTTGACCCTTGGAGTCGGGAGGCTTCGCCTTGTTTTCGGTTATTGATATTTGACCCTTCGGGTCGGTAGGGCTTCGCCTTGTTTTCGGTTATTGATATTTGACCCTTCGGGTCGGGAGGCTTCGCCTTGTTTTCGGTTATTGATATTTGACCCTTCGGGTCGGGAGGCTTCGCCTTGTTTTCGGTTATTGATATTTGACCCTTCGGGTCGGGAGGCTTCGCCTTGTTTTCGGTTATTGATATTTGACCCTTCGGGTCGGGAGGCTTCGCCTTGTTTTCGGTTATTGATATTTGACCCTTCGGGTCGGGAGGCTTCGGCTTGTTTTGGTTTTGTATTTGACCCTTGGGTCGGGAGGCTCGCTTGTTGCGGTTTTGATATTGACCCGGGCGGGGCGGTGCGGGGAGGCCTTGGTTTTGATATTTGCCCTGGGTCGGGAGGCTTCGCCTTGTTTGCGGTTTTGTTTTGCCTGGGTCGGGAGGCTGCCTTTTGGGTGGGCGGGCCGGGCGGGGGCTCGCCTCTTTTGGTTATTGTATTTGACCCTTGGGTCGGGAGGCTTCGTTTTTCGGTTATTGATATTTGACCCTTGGTCGGAGGCTGGTTTTGCTTATTCTCAAAATATTGACTTTCCTAATCCCGAAGGGATTAAATATCAATAATCCAAAGAAGAATGAGAAAATCCAACCCCGAAGGGGTTGAATCCTTATAACAGATATTTGTCGTCATAAGTAATACCATGTTCTTTTAAGAGTGATATATATTCGTCTATAAAATTGTGTTTCATATGATGGGCTCTTTGATTCTCTACATAATTAATCAAATTTTCCTTTGCTGAAATAGAATACGTAAATGCTCCATAGCCTTCTTGCCATCCTTCAAATCTGCTAAAGACTCTTTCTCTGTGAATCCAATCTGATGTTCCTAGTTTGATGTCTTTTACTAATGAACTTAATGCAACAGAAGGATGTAGATGTGTTATAATATGTATGTGATCTTCCACCCCATTTATTATATATGGATGACATTTCTTATTCTCAAGAATTCCCCAAGTGTATTTGCTTAGTTCAGAGTATTTATCTAAGGAAAGGGTTCTTGTTCTTCTTTTTGTTGAAAAGACAATTTGATAGAGAATTTGGGTGTAAGTACTCATTTGGCCTTGATATTAAAAATTAAAACAAATAATGAAATTATTTTATCAACTAAAATTTAAGTTCATTCTTTTACAACTTATGTACCAAAAGTTTCCATTTTCAGACTTATTCTGAATCATTTCATGATTCGCTATCTCAAGTATAACTTTCTTCAGAAGACTATCTGGTAATATTGATATTTGACCCTTCGGGTCGTGGGGCTAGCGCCTTGCTTCGGTTATTGATATTTGACCCTCGGGTCGGGGGGCTTCGCCTTGTCCCCCCTTTTTTCGGTTATTGATATTTGACCCTTCGGGTCGAGGCCGAATTTTTTGCTTATTCTCAAAATATTGACTTTCTTAATCCCGAAGGGATTAAATGTCAATAATCCAAAGGAAAATGAGAAAATACAACCCCGAAGGGGTTGAATTAATGGTGTAGAAATGGCCTTTGATATACTGAAAAGTAAAAGTAATTTCGATAATAGAAGAGAAATTTGTCAGGCACTAAAACCCATCCTGCTCCCCATTTTCACCATCCTTGGCTGTTTTTTTATTATAATTGTTGATCTTTAATTGGATTCCAGCATATAATACCCTCGATTCCCGGTAACGTTTACTATCGATTGTGAATCCATTCCCATAGGTAGATTCATAGAAAGTACGGGTGTTGAAGACATCCGTAAGGCGTAGTGTAAAAGTGAGTTTATTTTTAAGGAAATCCTGTCGGAATGATGCGTCGGCAAAATATTGTTCCTTATGGTATTCCTGGGATGATCGTGTTGGGGAATTGTAGGACCCAATCAACTGAAAGGATCCATCTTTCCATGGGATAAAACTTAAATTCAAACGGCTGGTCCAGGAAAAACGATCAGTTCCTAAAATATCTTCTTCTGGTATTGAACTCACATGTGATTGGAAAAATGAGATGTTGGAATTGATCCGGATCCACTTAAAAGGGTTAGCTGAAAACACCCATTCCATGCCATAAGAGGAAGCTGTATTAATATTCATCGGCATAGTGAGGGTGCTTCCATTTTCCTGCAGTCGGCTGATATCTTCCACTACATCTTTTGTGGAACGATAAAAAACAGTGCTGTTAATGGAACTGTTATCCCAGAATTTTGAAAAGCCGAATTCAATGGAATTTGAGAACTCTGGCTTGAGTGCGGGATTCCCGGTCTCAATATTCAGGGAGTCGGAATAATCGATATAAGGATTCAATTCCCGTGGGGAAGGCCTTTCGATCCTTCGGCTATAACTTAGCTGAAGCTCTTTTTGATTTCCCAGGTCATATCCCAGGTGGACTGAAGGATAGAATTGGAAATAGGCACTATTATAATCTTGTTGTGTGATTTCTACCTTGGATTCTGTAAATACCTGCTCTAATCTTAACCCTGCCTGGTATTTTAATTTCTTATAAGAGTTGGCATAAATACCATAAATGGCATACTGCTGGTCGAAGTAATCATAATAGTTCTTTAGTAATTCCTGAGATTCCCAGCTTTGGGTTGAATCTTCAAAGTTTTTGTATTCATACCTCATTCCCATATCTCTTATTGTTGCTTTATACCCGGCTTCGATTCGGGATCCACTCAGCATTGGATAAGTATAATTGCCCTGAAAGGTATAGACTTTATTGTTGTTCCGTGCCTGGTTATCTTGTAGAACTGGATTTCCAATGGCAGTACCCTCTTGTGAGGTAAAATCCTGTTGACTGATCAGACTGCCATTATTCATGCGATTGGAACTGATAATGATATCATTGGTAAACTCACGTCCTTTCTGAGGGAAGCTGTGTTTGAATGATGCTGTATATTCGTTTGAGTTAATGGATCTCAAGTTGCCAGTAGCCCTTTCAAAATACCTGAGAAATAAACCTTCACCATTTAATGAGAGATTCCTCATGTTACCATCGGATCCAAATTCCATTTTGCGTCGTTGAATACTTAAGGTTAGAGTATTTCGGGGATTCATAAGGTAATCGATCCCTGCATTAACACTCCCCATATTTCTTTCAAAAGTACCTTCCTGGTTTTGAATCAGCACATTAAGAACATCATTGTTAGTAGTATTACGTGTGTTATCAGTGGAGGTCTTCATTTGATTCATACGGCCATCGGCATTCACGAATAGGTTAAAATGATCATGCCTGTAATTCAGGTTCAGTGACCCATTATATTTCTCGCCTGTTCCTGCATTGGCTGAAATCATACCATTGAAACCCTGGAGTGCTTTTTTCTTTAATACAATATTGATAATTCCTGAAGTGCCATCCGGATCATACCTTACCGACGGATTAGTGATCACTTCAACACTCTCAATGGCAGAGGCGGGAATTTGGTTCAGGACGTCACTTGCAGCTATCCCAGCCTGGCTTGAAGGTTTGCCGTCAATCAGTAAAGTGATGTTTGAATTACCCCTGAGGCTTACATTTCCTTCTGCATCTACCGTGACTGATGGTACATTTTCCATCACATCAGTTGCTGTCCCTCCACCTATAGCCATATTTTTATCTACGGTAATTATTTTCTTATCAAGGTTGCTGGTGATCATTGCCTTTTCAGCAGTGATCTCTACTGTTGACAAGGCTGATGCCTTAGGTTTTATGAAAATATCACCTAATAGGATATCAACACTGGAAGCTGAGATTTTCAGGTTTGGGAATAGTGTATTTTCATAACCAATGAATTGAACCTTAAGGTAATAATTACCGGGTTGTATTTTATCAATCAGGAATTTTCCCTTAGTTCCACTAATTGTGCCAGTGACCATAGAACTGTCGGATGTCCTGAAAAGAATGATATTGCCATACTCAATATGCTCTTTGGTTTGAGCATCATGCAATGCTCCGCTGATCACACCGAAGCCTTCTCCATTAGCATTCTTGCCTGTAGCAGGTCTTCCCGGGTTTGACTGACCAATAATGATAAGAGGTAGAAGGACAGTAAGTATTGAAGTTAATAACTTTAAGTGAAAGGAGTGAGTCATGCAGCAATTTATCAGGAGTAGTAATAATTCTTTGAGACAATGGATGAGCCTTATAAAAATATCTGTCTCAGTAAAGTTAGACCTGCTTTTTGATTCCAGGTTTAATGCAATCTATTTGAAATTGAGTAGAAACCAAACAAATCATTTGGCTTTATGCCCATGCAAAATTATAGCTTTTGCGCAGCCTGTTGGTGCTTTAACTAATTTTTAACAAGATATAACGTTGAAATTGCATTTTTCGAATCCTGGTCATTTTAATTCAACGGCATAAATGGCTCTGCAATTATATCGCTATACAGTTTCAATGGGATGTAGTATAAAAGTAAAATGATGGAGTAGAAATTCCTATTTGGAGTTAGCCTGCAAGGGTAACTCATTCATTTCTGCCTGCAGTAGCCCAAGATTTTCCAGAATTCTTACAAATTGATGATATTCAACTGGTTTTACAACATATGCATCTACTCCGAAGTCATGGGCTCGTCGGATATCCAGATCTTCATTGGAGGAGGTAAGCATAATTACAGGTATTTTTTTTAATTCTTTTTTTTGTTTCATGTATTCAAGGACTTCAATTCCATCCATCCTTGGCATTTTAATATCAAGGAGAATTACAAATGGCGTACTTTCCTTACGGTCTTTGTAAATGCCTTTGTATTCCAGATATTCTATAGCATCAACACCATCTCTTACGATCACAATTCTATCTGAAAGGTCAAATTCTGATAAAGCTGAAAGGGTTAGTTCAATATCATTTTGACTATCCTCAACCAGCAGGATTTCATTAAACTTCATATGAATAAAAATTAATCAATTCTTTGGTATTGAAAAATAAAACGAAGCCCCTTGATCAGGAATTGACTCTGCCCAGGTTCTGCCACCATGCCTTGAAACTATTCTTCTGACATTTGCAAGACCTATTCCGGTTCCTTCAAAATGATCAGAAGAATGAAGGCGTTGAAATACACCAAATAATTTCTGCACATATTTCATGTCAAATCCTATACCATTATCTTTTATGAAGAAAACATATTCAAGCTCTTCTTCAGTTACGCCTATTTGTATTTCAATTTGAGATTTATCCTTACTATATTTTAATGCATTGGATATCAAGTTGATCCAAACTAACTTAATTAAGTTATGATCCCCAAAAACGACCGGAAGATTAGCAATCTCCCATGTTACCGGATTTCCAGTGTAGTTATCACTACTGGTATGAATAACCTCTGCTACAATGGTATTCATGTCAAAAGCTGATTTCTTCAGATCTGTTCTTCCGGTTCTGGAGAAATGCAACAGATCATCAATCAGGTTTCCCATAGTTTTTACCGATTGATTGATAGTTTTCAAATAATGGCCGGCTTTTTCAGGCAATTGTTCTCCGTATTCATTGGAGAGGATTTGGGAAAAACCGCTGATGTGACGCAGTGGTGCCCTAAGGTCATGGGAAACAGAATAGGAAAATGACTCGAGTTCCTTGTTAGCTTCTTCTAGCTGCAATGTCCGGTCTTTCACTCTTTTATCGAGTTGGGTATTGATTTGGATAAGCTCTTCCTGGACTTTATTACGCATAATAGCTAAACCGATATTGGTTCCAAGTCCTTCAAAAAATGGGATAATTCCTTCTTTGAATACCTGGGTCTTATGATCATTTAACTGGATTAAACCAAGAATTTCGCTGCCAGACCGAATTGGTATCAGCGCAACGGACTCATATCCTATGCTGTTACAATAATTTCGGGTCCTTTTCAGTTGGTCGGTATCAGAGGTAGACTGAAGTAATTCAGTCGTATTGTTAGATTGAAAACTTCCCCCATTGGTAAAGTATGCTTGACTATTATCAATTCTGCCTTGCAAAATATTCCCACACATACATTCCAGTAGTATCTCTCCATCAGGATTTTTTAATACTTCACCAGTTTTTTTATCATAATTACAGAGGTACCGTTCATGATTAACAAAATTGGTTTCGAAACCTACTGTGCCGGCATAAGGGAAGTCATCCCCCTCTTTGAGGCGAATCCCTACAGCCTCAAAGCCACTATGCTTCTTAATTATTGTAACAAGAGCAGGAATTAAAGTTGCCGTGTTTTTGTTTTCATTAAGTTCCTTTAAAACTTCATGTCCCAGGCGCTCCAGATTTTCAGCTTGTTTTCGTTCTGTTATGTCAATGAAGGTTGCAAGGAATCCGTCTGCATAATCGATTCCGGATACTTCGAAAACCTTTTTTTCGCCATTTTTACATTGAATAATTACCTCAGATGCGGCAACCGCTGTTTTATTTAATGATGCTTTAGCTACAGCCTGATTCCAGTATTCCAGGTTGGATTGACGATATTTCGGATCAGGATATGCAGTTTCCCACCAGGTGGTTAAATCGGGAATTTCTGCATCGGTATATCCCATTTTTTCAATGAACTTTTGATTTCTGAAGGATATAATCCCTTGGTTATCAACATAGGCTAAGGGGTATGGGACAAGTTCAAGCAACATCCTGAAGCGGACTTCATTTTCCCTCAATTCATTTTCTACCTTTTTGCGCTCTGTAATATCACGTGCAATACCTACAAGTTCAATAACATTGTCCTCATTCATCACGAGGCTTGAAGCTACCTCAGTCCATATATTAGAGCCATCTTTTGTGGTAAGATTCATTTCACGCACCGTGCTTGGTTCAGAATGATCTCCCTGTCGAAACCTTTCAATCGCCCTGTTGAAATCTTGCATGGTAGATTCATATGAGTCAGGTGACAGCACATCTTTAAGGCTCTGATTCAGTACTTCCTCCGGAGTATATCCTCTTAAGATCTCGACAGAAGGACTTACATATTTGAACTTTAAAGTATTTGTGTCTATAACCCAAATGACATCAACCATTCGTTCAGCTAATAACCTATATTGTTTTTCGCTCAACTCAGCTTTGTATTTAGCTTCCAGTAATTCTGATTCACTTAAAACCTGGTCAGTAATATCCCTGATAAAGATTGTGGCACCGATAATCTGCTCATTGCTTCGAATTGGATTCAAATGATAATCCTGATATTTATCAATGGATTCGTTTTGTTCAATCACCGAAAAAGTTTTACCTGTTAAGGCCTTGTCAATGGTTTGTTTAGTTTTTGATATCAATGGAGCCGGAACGATCTCAAGTATATTGTCTCCAAGTTGGATATCCAGTCCGGTCAGGTTTTTTATCTGTAGCTTGTGGTATTCATTAAATGCGGTATATCTGTACTGAGTGTCCACTGAAAGTATGTCTATTTCCTTGGCGCTGTTAATGAGAGCAGAAAGCATTGTGTACTGAGACTCAATAACTTCCTGGTTACTGCGTTTGTCAGTGATATCAAGTGAAAGAATAAAAATACCTTCCGGTACCGGTTGAATGCTAAAATCAAACCAGGCCATTCTATTATCAGGAAAAATGAAACTGAATTCCCTGTGTATCATTATTCTTTCTGTCATACATTGATGCAAAACCTGGTACATTTCTGTACTTTCAAAATCCGGGAAGAAATCTGTCACTTTTTTGCCGATCATATCCGCATAGTTCAACCGGCCAAATTCTGCTGCTTTCTGATTGATATAAACATATCTCCATTCTCTATCCAGGATCTGGCAGCCTTCCATCATATTATCCAGTGTGCTTCTGTATCTCTGTTCGCTTTCAGTCAGAGCGATTTCAGACTTTTTCTGATCAGTAATTACATCAAATATGATCACAAAATGCTCAGGGTCCTGGTTATAGGCCATCACCATGTACCACTGATCCAGTGAGTGCAGGTAATACTCAAATTTGATGGGCTTTTTGGAGGAAATTAATTCTTCAAGTTTCCCAAAAACGTTAGCATCTGTTGTTTGGATTTCAGGAATGAGCTCAGAGATCCGTCGACCCTTATAATCTGCAAAACCGGTAAGTGAAATGAAAGCATTATTAACATTAAGTATTTCAAAATCGAGCTGATTCGTTTCTGTATATATGATTTTACAATAGGCATATCCATTTAGCATGCTTTCGAATAAACTTCGGTAATGCTCCTCGCTTTCACGTAATGCCCTTTCTGAGCGCTTTTGTTCAGTAATATCCAATAGCCTGGAAATGATGAATAGCTCACCATGTATTTCAACCAACCGGGAGTAGAGTAATCCGTTAAATTCTTCTCCGGCTTTGTTGATAAATTTTATCTCAAACTTCTCAACGATTTTTTCCTTTTTAAGCTTTTGCTTAAAAACTGGAATCAATCCCGGGTCTTTCCACAAGCCAATTTCTGCAGAGGTCTTTCCAATAATTTCATCTTTTGAATAGCCTGTGACCTCTAACATACTATTATTAACATCCAGGTAAATGTCATCCTCAAAACGAACCAGTACAGTAGGGAAAGCACCTAACTGAAAAAGTTTGCTGAATAATTCTTCAGAATACCTTAGCCGGTTTTCAGCTTCCCTTTCTGAGGTCTGATCCCTGAAAACTAGTATGTTGCCTGATTTTTTTTGATTTGAACTGATGATTTCAGCGCTGCTAACAGCTATAGGAATCGATATTTGTTGATTAGATCTTAAAGTGATATACCTGTTTTTTTCAGAAACTCCTTTTTCATGTAATAAGGATCTAATGATCAGAGAGCTTTCTTCATTTGAATTTTCGTATTTAAGATGCAGAACCTGGTCAAGCACTCTTCCTTTAGCCATCTGATTCTTTCCAACCAGTCAGGCTTTCAGCAACTGGATTCATATTCATAACCTTTTGATCATTGTCGCAGATAATGACTGCATCACCAATGCTATACAACGTGGTACGAAATTCTTCCTCGGTCTCTGAAAGTTCCTTCTCTGCTTTGAACAATTCCCGGTATATATTTCGTTGACGATAACTAAAAATCAATGACAACCCCGCTGTAAGGAGCAAAAGGATTCCTATGACCATCCAGCTGATTAATCTGGCTTTGGAATGTAATTCGGCCAACATCTCTTTCTTATCGACTTTGGTAACCATATACCAGTTAGTGCCTGGAATTTCCCTGAGATCAGAAAAAACCAACACTTTACGGTAATCCGTAGCCTCGCAAATCCCTCTTTTCCCAATGATAGCCTGAACTCCTGCTACTGTAGTATCTGCCAATGGAATACGCAGTGTTAAAGCAGTATTCTTTTTATGGCGAAGTTCGTTAATGAATAAAATTTCATCCCCATCTTTCTTTAGTAATACAGTTTCAGCTGATCGTGAAGGAGTTGGCCAGGATTGTATCATCGGGAAGAGGTCCTTTGCTGGATCCATCTGTAATATCATGTAGGCTACAACTACATCACTTAATAAAACAGGCGCAACAACTTCAATGATTGGCTGATTTTGAATACTGTCGAAGTACACATCTGAACATATAATCCGCTTTAAATCCCGAACTAATAGAATATTTGATAAAGTCTGCTTATTTACCAATGTATGAGAAGAGTCAGATGTCAGCATTAATTTCCCCGAAGTATCAGTCAGGAAAGCTCGTTGATATCCATAGAGTGTTTCATATTGTTCAAGCCTGTTGATGATATTAGAAGTCATCTCACCTGAAGTATTTCCTGAAGCATACAATGCTATCCCTGCCCCAAAAAATTTGCTGTATGCCACGTTGGCATCATGAATTCTAATGGTCCTCCATTGAATAATCTGCTGCGTTTTTAAATCAGCAATCGCTTTAAGTTCATTATACCTTTCTTTGCGGATAAGCCTTTCTTCATTTTTATAATAATATATTGCTGCCAGTATAGTGGTTGTTGCAACAACAGCCAATAATAGAAGAAGGTTCCATTTGCCTAAAAGGATCCTGTACAGATGAGTCTTCATAATTGTGCTGATCAAGTATTATTGTGAAGATTATTTATCAACCTATCTTAATACTATAATATACCATTTGGTAATCAGAATATTAAAGTTAAGGCTAAAACGAGTCAATTGATGAGTTAATTTGGTAATCTACCTGATTTTTAACAATTTAGCTGTGGTAAAGTTTGTGAAAATTGAACTATTCGATATTGATTTTATCATTTCATGTTCTGTAATCCCCATGAACCTTAATATTTCAATGAGATTAATGGGTTACCATTATTTTTTGTTTATGAATCAGCTCCCCATTTTCTTTTTTAATTATCAGAAAATAAAATCCATCATTAAGTAAAGTGGTAGAGATCTGTTTTCCCCTGCACTTCTGAAGCAATTGACCTGATAAAGAATAAAACTCGGATGAAATCTCATTTGATTCAGTCGAAATGTTTAGCAATTGGTTACAGGGATTTGGGTAAACCCTGACAAGGTTATTTTGGGTTACTTCCTGATCAACTGCTGTCTTCTTTTCACTGGACGGGTATCCAAATATTGCTATTTCATTTACGGCAGCATAAACTGAAGCTGACATAGTCAAACGGATATACTGGCTACTGAAATTAGTTTCGTGATACTTCCATGATGTAAAGGCATTACAAGGCTCTGTAAAGAGATAGGTCCATTGTGAAGGGTTCCCATAGGCTACCTCAAGATTAGCCACATTATGCATGTCATGGAAATAGATCTTTTTAATTACATATTCTTCACCCAGGTTAAAATAGACATGGTAGGGGGCAAAAGTCAGGTTATGATAAGGTTTCCATGATTGACTTACAGGATGTTGATTCAAAACCGGATTCAGTGATTGCTCATCCACAAGATAGTTGGGAGATACAGAACTACCATAGGGAGGCCTCACCAAGTCGGTTATCATGGAGGAATTCAATATAATTCGTTGAACTTCAGGGGCATTGAGGACTTCAATCTCCAGGGTGTCTTTGTCAGTGGAACCATAGGTGTCAGTTACGGTTACCAAAATGGAATAGATGCCGGCATCAGAATACGCCGGATGAACCACGAATGTTCCATGTCCATTACTGCCTGGCTGATATTGAACAAAAACAGGCAGAGTGGAATAGCTGATCGTCAATGACTGATTGTCAATATCTGATGCAATAATTCCATAATTCAGATTTTCTCCTTCTGTAATGCTGATAGGAGTGAGTGGGTTAAGTATAGGTGGAGTATTGATAAACACATCATTCACTTTTACAGAAAAGGTCTGTGTTACAGATAGGCATCCATCAGATAATACTACACTGATACCCTGATAATTGCCGGATGCATTATAATCGGGGTGGAAAGACAGGGCAAATGAATTGTTGGTTTCAATAATATCAATAAACTGGGGAGCATTCTGGATGGTTACAGAGAGGCTGTCGCAACCGGGAAAGGCATCATCCTGGATCGACAAGGGGATGAGTAAGGATTGGCCTTCTGGCATTTCAACAGGTTCAATGACTCCAAGAACAGGTGGATTATTGGCAGCTTCCAGGAGGATGATCTCAAATCCATTCACTTTAGCATCATTTTGCAACGGGGTAAAGAGGATATCAATTCCTTCATCCACAACCAATACATCTGATTGTTTTTTGCAAGCTGCAAATCCAGCCTCATTATAGATATTGAAAGAATGAAAATAGATGCTATCTTCAATTTTGATGTCGAAGATTCCAGTGGTATTGTTATTAACTTCCAGGGAGCGTTCTGAAAAATAGAGATTTACCCTGTAGGTTCCGCGGGAGGGAACAGGGTAATTCCATGCCATTGTTTTAGGAGAAGGGCCATAGTGCCTGTAGGGACCAAATAGATTATTCGGTGCGCCGGTTTGATTAGTGCCATTCCAGGAGTGGCTTCCGGTTCCATAACTGAAACTTGTCCCATACACCGGGTCAATTCCATTGTCGAACTGCCAGTTAATGGGCTGGTCTTCCAATTCAGGTCCTGAGCAGTTCACCCTGTAAAGAACCCTGCCCGGGATTAATTCAACCGGTGTTACGAGCAATGCTATTATTGCTGAATCGGGCCTGCCATATCCATCATCCGCTATGACTGTAAAAGTGAAATTTCCTTCATCAGCGAGAAGTGGTTTGAAATCAAGCCATGCACCATTAGTGCCGGAAATAAATCTGGTAAATCCCGGTAGATTAACGAACGAATAACTGATTGGATCATTATCTGCATCGGTAGCAGTTATATCTAAAAGAAACTTGGAAGCTGCCTCCATGGTAATACTTGAAGTCAGCGATAGTGTGGGATTATGATTTGCAGTATCCTTTATAGCCAGCTTGAAAGTTTCCCTTGCGTATTGCGAATTGCTTGAATCCCTTACCCTGATGGTTGGGAAATAAACTCCCTTATTTGATGCGCTGGAAACCAATTGAAGTAATCCATGCCCATTAGTCGTGGGTGTGAAACTCGCAAAGGAGGGAAGGTTAATTACTTCGAAGCTGAGTAAATCATTATCTGGAGTAGTAGCATGAATCGGTAATGAAAGGGTGTCCCCATAAGGAACTATTATGGGGCCAATAGTATCAATAATAGGGGTACCGTTCATCTGATGTCCCAGTCCTGCAATGGGCCCAAGTCCGGAATAAACAACCGGGTTACCTGATTCCAAAATGAATAATCCATTTTGAACCGAGTATAATAATGAATCCATTGTAGTAAACTGATTGCCAAGTGTATCCCAAACTATCGGGTAAGGTTTGCTGGCCCTGGCAAAAGGTAGTGCGGTATTATACTTATTGTCCCTGATATGGATGTCATTTAATTGATTGGCATTCAATATAACTTCGGCTCCATTGGTATTCCTGATAAAATTATGATTGAAGCTTATCGAGGAATTTGCAATATTAAATTCCCTGTTGTCGCAGTAAATCCCATCATTATCAGAAATATAGTTATTGAAAACATCCACATCTCCTGATCCCATGCAGATAACTCCATTTTCCGGAGCATGCATAAAAATATTATTGTAGTACCTTCCAATGGTATTGCCGCCAATCTGGAATACATTCGACTGGGCATATAATCCGCCTAGTCCTGTATAGGCACAGAAGTTATTATAAACCTCAACATCTTCCACGCAATTAGCCACCTGGATTGCTTCCCTCAGGCAATCGGTCACAACATTATTATAAATCCTGACATGCCGAAACTCCATTCCGGGCGACTTCGTCTCTCCAATATACATTCCTTCCTCTACATGATGAATATACATATCATGGATCACCAGGTTGGAGAATATGGGATATGGAACAGGAGGAAAGCCACTGAAGTCTTTTTTAGCAAATATTCCAAAGAATGAGGTATGATGGATTTCGATATTTTCAGCCTCACAGTCACTGCTGTATTCCGCAAAAGCAAGTCCACAGGAAAGAGCACTTAGGCGGAATCCAAAATGAAATTGCGGTGCTCCCCTTCCGGAAACTTTAATATACCGGCAATTAACAAAAGATAAAGCTCCCCAGGTTGTAGTGCTGGCAATATCAACCTGTCCACCTGAATTGATTATAACTATCGGATGCTCAGAATCTCCGGTCAGATCGTTGAATTTCAGGCTTTGTGTTCTGGAAGAAAGAATTTTAATTGTATCACCTCCACCTGGAGCCGGTGTGAAATAGGTAACGGGGACAATTACAGGAGCAGATTGATCAATAATAAACACATGGCCGATTGGCAAGGCAGGTGTTGAAAATAGAAATAGTAAACTAAAAATAAGTGATGCGAAAATAATTTTCGCATGAGAACACGGATTCATGACAGGCTGTTTTGGAATGGATAATAAGTAAATGACTAGTGTAAATAGAAACAACAGCCGGGATTTATCCCGGAAAAAGCGATACAAGAGTAATACTGAATAGTAAGGGCAGTTTATATTCTCTCCAAAACATCACTGCCTTATAAAATTATTTAGAAAACCAGCTTGTTGAAAAGTCTTTTCAGGATTTTATTGATGAATTTATGAACAGCTCTTGTAATGGTTAACTTGAAGAAATATAATATATTACGATATTTTGTCAGGGATGAAATAAACAGAATATTTCCAAATTGTTGATTTTTATAAGGTAATACTGTAACATCTTTTCGATAGGTTTTATTACTAGGTTTGCAGAAACACCGGTAATTATGAAAAATTACTTTTTGCTTTTGATGCTTGCTTTGAATTCCATGGTGGCATTTTCTCAAAATAATGACCTCACAACCTGGTTTGAACAAACAAAGGGAATGCAAACACCCAGGTATAAAGAGTCTGTTGATTATTGCATTCGGTTAGCTTCTGCTTCCCCAAAAGTGAATTATTTTAGCTTTGGGAAAAGTGCCCAAGGCAGGGATTTGCCACTGCTCATCATTGATAGTGAGGGGATTACAGATCCTACAATATTAGCTAATTCCGGGAAAGCTGTTTTGCTTATCCAGGCTTGCATTCATTCAGGGGAGAGTGATGGGAAAGATGCCGGGTTTTTACTGATCCGTGACCTGATTAGCAAACCCGGGCTTACATCATTGCTCAATCATGTAAGCATCCTGTTTATTCCTATTCTTAATGTCGATGGCCATGAACGATTTGGCCCTTTTAACAGGATCAATCAGAATGGACCTGAAGAAATGGGATGGAGAACTACAGCTCAAAACCTGAATCTCAACAGGGATTATATGAAAGCAGATGCTCCTGAAATACAGGCATGGCAGCGCCTTTTCGACAGATGGAATCCTGATATGTTTATTGATTGCCACGTTACTGATGGAGCTGATTATCAATATGTGCTTACATATGCCCTTGAAACTAAAGGGAATATGGAGAAAAATCTAGCTCAATGGACTGAAGAATCCCTAGAGCCCTACCTTACTGAGCAAATGCAGAAAGCTGGCATGCCTATTTTCCCTTATGTAGAGTTCCGTCGATGGCATGACCCCCGCTCCGGACTGGTGAAATGGACCGCACCTCCAATGCTGTCGCAAGGCTATGCTGCCTGCAGGAACCGTCCGGGTTTGTTAATTGAAAGTCACATGCTGAAACCCTACAAACAAAGGGTTTTAGCTAATTATGAGTTGCTGAAGCAGGTGATCATTTTCATGGACAAGGAGTATGTTCAGCTTAAGAAACTGAATAGGGAAGCAGACCTATACACATCCAGTGAGGCTTTCAGGAAAGAGCCTTTTGGACTGAGTTGGACTGAAGTGATGGACGACAGCACAATGACTGATTTCCTGGGATTTGAATATAGCATTGATACAAGTGATCTTAGTGGAGGATTGTGGTTTAAATACGATAACACAAAACCCTGCACATGGAAGCTCCCGATTTTTTCCCATAATATACCTGAGTCAAAGGTGAATTTGCCTGAAGCCTATTTGATCCCGCCACAATGGACAGATGTAATTCAACGACTGAAAAATCATGGGATCAGGTATAAAACTCTTTCCCGGGATCTGGATATAGAAACTTCAACTCTTCGGTTCAGGAATGTAAAGTGGCAGTCTCGTTCGTATGAAGGAAGAATAAAAGTGAATTATGAATTATCGGATTCAACAGAGACCAGGATATTCCCGGAAGGATCGGTAATTATTGAGATGAGCCAGCCACTTGCTAAAGTTATTGCCCACCTGCTGGAACCAGGTTCACCCGATTCTTACGCTTCCTGGGGTTTTTTTAATACCATCCTTGAACAGAAGGAATATGTTGAATCCTATGTTATGGAAGTGGAAGCCCGGAAAATGCTAGCGGCATCTCCACGCCTTAAGGAGGAATTTGAACAGAAGAAGTTGGATCCCAAATTTGCAGCCAATCCTGATGCAATATTAAGATGGTTTCATAGTAAATCACCCTGGTGGGATACACAGTTTAATGTTTATCCTGTTGGACGGATCACTGAGAAATCAACACTGGAAGAAATTCTGAAGTATTCGTCTGATTAAATTTGGAAAATCATTTCAGTCGGGAAAAGCCTGCCCGACTGACTAAAATGCGATTTTCCAGAAGAATAATTATTGGTCAGGCGGATTTTTCCCCAAAGGGTTGCTTTGCTTTGTTTTGATTTTGGGGGCCCCCCGCCCGGGGTTTTTCTTTCTTATTTTGCTTCTGCTTTTTCATTTTGCGTTTTTCATTTTGCATTCTGCATTTTTCATTTTGCGTTTTTCATTTTGCATTCTGCATTTTTCATTTTGCGTTTTTCATTTTGCATTTGCATTTTTCATTTTGCATTTTGCACTCTGCATTTTTCATTTTTCCCCAAAGGGGAGCCTTCGGCTCATTTTTGCTTTTAGCCTAACACTACTGCTGAAACAGTCCTGGCATATCAAAAGATGCTTCATGCTTCAGCAGCCATTCCTTCCTCCATAAGCCACCCCCATATCCAACCAGTTTTTGATTTGAGCCAATCACCCGATGACATGGGACAACAATATTTAGCTTATTCTGGCCATTGGCGTGTCCGACTGCCCTGACTGCTTTTATATCCCCGCTGATTCTTGCCAGTTCGAGATAAGATAAAGTCTTCCCAAAGGGGATATCCTGCAGAAGCTTCCATATCCGGAGCTGAAAGTCTGTCCCTTTAGCATCCAAAAGTAAATCGAAAACCTTGCGTCGCCCGTTAAAGTACTCATCCAGCTGTTGTATGCATTCAACCAGGCTATCAGGAACCATGTCGTTCTCCTTCACAAAATCACCATACAGTATGGACCGGATTCCCGCATCAGATCCGGAAATATTTAATAATCCTACGGGTGACGAATAAATGGCTTCTTCCATTGGACCAACTATTCAATTTCAATCGAACTTCAGGTGAATCTTTACCAATTCCGGCCTGTTTCCTGTGCGCATCGGGGGCCCCCAGCCACCATACCCTGAGGAAACATAAAAATGTGAATTCTCCTTTTGTTTGTATCCCCAGCTAACTTCATAGATAGCTTTGGTAATAAAGTTGAAAGGCCAAAGTTGACCATGATGTGTATGCCCTGATAATTGAAGATCAACACCCGCTTTGGCAACATCATCCAGCTTGAATGGCTGATGATCCATCATAATAATGGGTTTGGATGCATCAATCCCATTCAATATCTGCGAAATCGATTTTCTTTCTTTACCACTAAATCTTGGTTTATCCCGATCGTCCCTGCCTGCCAGGTAAAAACTTTGATCTACTAATACAGCTGTATCCCGCAACAATTTGATATTATGTGCTTCCAGGTATTTAACTGCTTTCTCAGCACCTCCAATATATTCGTGATTACCTGTGATAGCATATACACCCAGGGGAGCCTTCAATTGACTCAATGAAATTCCAAGGTCATGACGAATCACAGGTGCAAGGTCTTCATCTACCATATCTCCTGCAAAAAGTATCAGGTCTGGTTTGAGGGCATTGATGCGGTTAACCATTTTAAGGGTTCGTTTGGGCCCGACAAGTGTTCCCATATGAATATCAGACGCCAATACAATAGTGAGTTCTTTCCTGGTTCCGGCGACTTTGTTGATTTTTATAGATAATTCATTAACCCTTGGGTTCAAAGCATTTATAAAACCTGCAATTGCCACTCCTCCAACAAGTATGATCACACCCTTAAATATCAAAAACCGGGTTTGGACCGGATCCTTTAACATGAAATCCGGATAAAAAGGAATGATCCAGTTAATGAGTCTGACGATGTCAATCACCAGAAGGGCCATCAGGAAATGGATCATGAGTCCGAGCCAGATAGCCCCAAGCCAATGAAAAGTATCGCTCACAGGGGAAAGCCAGATTCTCTCAAGAAAACGGGCAATGATATAGCTGGAAGCAAAAACCAGGAAAATCCAGGGGAAATAGGTTCTAATGCTGCTCCCGATTGGAATGGAAGCCATTGCCCTGCTATAGATGAAGTAATTAATGGCACTATATACAACGAGTACTACTGTTAGAAAAACTGCAAGCTGATAAGGACGCATTGAAAGAGGTGTTGAATGGTTAGGTTTGAATTTCCCGGGAATTGAATCCAGAATAGGGTTATTTGATTTTAGAATATTTATGAAACCATGGCAAACTATAATTGTTCGCAAAGGTAGTGTAAGCAAATGAATTCTTAACTTTGCACCATCAGGTTAAAGCCCTTTGGTAACTGATATTCACCGGATATTCAAATAAATGAAAAACATGCGCTTTTTTTTGGCATTCAGAAAGTTATTATTGGTTCTTCCACTCCTTTCAACACTTTCAGTATTTTCCCAGGCTGTGATCTATTCAGAGGACTTTGAAAGTGCCTCCCAGCCATTGAATGGATTCCTGCTTTCAAATCTGGACCAGGGAATTGTATCTGAAACTGGTTGGACTACCCTTACTGACAGTGCATGGGTTATTCGTTCATTATCTGCTTTCAATACCCGGGCAGCTGTCGCTACTTCCGTTTATGAGCCTGCATCAGAAGCCAATGACTGGATGATCACGCCGGCTATCCTTATAGGGAAAGCCAGTCGTCTGAGCTGGGATGCTGTTTCCTTAACTGCAGCGAAACCAGATTCATACAAGGTGTATGTTTCTACTTCTGATCAAAGTGTCAACGGTTGTTTATTGAACTTCCATGTACTCGAAATTTTAAATGAAAATTCCGGAGGTTTTACGCATCTTGAAGTCGACCTTGCATCACTGGGCTTTGAAAATCAGGTGGTTTATATCGGTTTCCAATTAAGTACAATCGGAGGAGGAGATAAGCTTGCCTTAGATAATATACAGGTAATGGATGATTCAATTCAATCTACTGTCAACCTTACTTTTAAAGTGGATATGTCAAAATATATCAATTCCGGCAATTTTAATCCTGCCACCGACACTGTGGATATTGCAGGAAGTTTCAATGCCTGGGATGGCACCCGTCATATTATGACCATGGATCCTGAATCAGATTCCACCAGGTATACAATCACGATCCCTGGATTCTTTGATGGAAATAGTATTGAATTCAAATTTCGGATTAATAGCTCATGGAATGATACAGCAGTTGAATTTCCCTATGGTGGCCCAAATCGTCAGTGGAAAATTCAACATGGCTTATACACTTATACTGCCTTTTACAACGAACAAGGCATCGTTTCCGGAATTGATGATCTGCAGCTGATAGTTGAAAAATTCCTGGTTTTTCCAAATCCTGCTGAGCAATGGGTGAGATTTAGTTGCCCTGATGCGGTGAATAAAATTTCAGTTCTGGGAATGAATGGAGTCGTTGTACAAGAATTGTTTCATACCAAAGGAATCCAGGAAGTGAATATTTCAGATTTTTCCCCCGGATACTACTTGATCGTTTTCTATCAGAATTCCAACCGATTGGCTGTCAGAAAATTGATGATCAAGTAGTTTTATCCTCCAAATTCTACTGATTTTTCATCCATTCAAATACCTGGTAATGCTCGCCGTTCATACCCATGGCAGTATATACCTGCTGTGCCCGGTGATTGCTCCGGTCGACGTATAATCTTAATCCCCCGATTTCCGGGTTGTTACTCACTTCTTCAAGAAGGTATTGATACATTGCCCTGAAAACCCCCTTCTTTCTGAAAGCCGGGACTACGTAAACGGATTGTATCCAAAGGATGGTAGAATTTCTCCAATCGCTCCATTCCGGAGTAACCATCAATGAACCAACTATTTCCTCTCCAACTTCAGCAAGCAGGTACCTGCCCTTGGATGGATCATGAAACACAGCCTGTACACCTTTCATGGTAATATCAGGTGTAAGAATAATGTTCTCTGTTTCTAATGCCATTTGTAGTTGAAACTCCATGATAGTTATACTATTCTCGGTTTTGGCAGGATATATTTGTAGTTCCATTTGATTGAATTCTAAAGATGTAATGAAAAGGAAATAAAGTTATGCCTATCCCAAGGGGGGAAATGCTTATTTTTGCAGCCTCAAATGAGCTACCTCAAAGGTAGAAATTCTAATTCATACCGGTAATCCAATGAGTGAACAAATTAAGCATGAATGCGGCATTGCCCTGATCCGATTGCTCAAACCTCTTGAATACTACTATGCCCGGTATGGCACAAATTTATATGGTATCAACAAGTTACATCTCCTGATGGAGAAGCAGCATAACCGTGGGCAAGATGGAGCTGGGGTTGCTGCCATTAAACTCGATGTCCTCCCGGGGAATAAATATATCTACAGGCTCAGATCCAATGCCTCCGGACCTATTGATGATATTTTCAAACAGATATATAAACCTTTTCAACAGTTAGTCGACCAGAAATCGGACAGGATTGATGATTCCACCTGGTTGAAAAAGCATGTGGATTTTGCCGGCGAGCTATTTCTTGGTCACCTCAGGTATGGAACTTTCGGGAAGAACAATATTGAAAATCTTCATCCTGTAGTTCGATTCAATAACTGGATGACCCGTAACCTGGTTCTGGCCGGGAATTTCAATATGACCAATGTCGAAGAGCTGTTTCAGCGATTGGTGGAATACGGGCAATATCCTGTAGAAACCAGCGACACTGTTACTGTTTTAGAGAAGATCGGGCATGTACTGGATCAAACCAATGAGGAACTTTATCGTCATTTCAAGGACAAAGGATATACCAAAGAACAAAGTACCCAACTGATTGCAAATAGCCTCGATGTTGAAACCATCCTGAAGAAAGCTTCGCGAAATTGGGATGGAGGTTATGCAATGGCTGGAATGTTTGGCCATGGAGATGCTTTTGTGTTGCGTGACCCCAACGGTATTCGACCGGCTTTCTGGTATAAGGATGATGAAATTGTTGTAGCTGCCTCCGAAAGGCCTGTTATCCAGACTGCCTTCAATGTTGATTTTGACCAGATCCATGAACTAAAACCCGGCCATGCCTTGATTATCAGGAAAAACGGGGAAGCAAAGGAGGAGATGATCAATCAGCCCGGAGAAAGAAAAGCTTGCTCCTTTGAAAGGATTTATTTCAGCCGGGGAACAGATAAGGAAATCTACTTGGAACGTAAGCGTTTAGGGCATTTACTTACTAAGAGTATCCTTAGAGAAGTTGATTATGACCTTAAGAATACTGTATTTTCCTATATTCCAAATACTGCTGCATCCGCATTTTATGGCCTCGTTGAGGAACTTGTTAAAGTATGCGACGATATTATTAAAGATAAAATACTGGAGTCAAAGGATCACATAAGTAAAGAATTACTTGATGAGATTTTTAGTCTGAAGCCCCGAATGGAAAAGGTTGCGGTAAAGGATATCAAACTCAGGACATTCATCACCCAGGATTCACAACGCGACGATCTTGTTGCGCATGTGTATGATGTAACCTATGGCACTGTTCGAAAAGGCCTGGATAACCTGGTTGTGGTTGATGATTCGATTGTGAGAGGAACAACACTCAAAAAAAGTATTATCAGGATTTTAGACAGGCTGGGACCAAAGAAGATCGTTATTGCATCCTCAGCACCTCAGATCAGGTATCCCGATTGTTATGGGATTGATATGGCCAAGATTACAGATTTCATCGCCTTCAACGCTGCAATTGAATTATTGAAAGAGACCCGTCAAGGGCATATCCTTAATGATGTCTACAAGAAATGCAAAGCTCAGGATTATGCTCCCAAGGAAGAAGTTATCAATCATGTGAAAGAGATTTATGCCCCTTTCACGGATCAACAAATTGCTGATAAGGTTTCTCAGTTGGTTACTCCTATGAATTGTAATGCAAAAGTCGCGATAGTTTATCAGTCCATTGAAAACCTGCATGAAGCCATTCCTCAACATACCGGTGATTGGTATTTCACAGGAGATTACCCTACCCCTGGTGGTAACAAAGTTGTGAACCGTTCCTTTATTAATTATATAGAAGGCAGAAACGAAAGAGCTTACTGATCTCAACCCCTAAAAAATGTAAGGCTGCCATTCTTCCTTTGACAAAGGAATATTGGCAGCCTTAATTTATTAGTGTTAAACTATATGGTTGTTATTTCTAAGAAAAATTTGCTTTTATCTTTTCAGCCAGATCATTCATTTCATCAGCGGGAAGTTGAAGTTTCGGCCGGCTGAAATTAATATCATCCATACTGTTTAAAGGAATCAGGTGTATATGGGCATGTGGGACTTCAAGTCCGATAACCGCAACTCCAACTCGTAAACAAGGCACACTTTTCTTAATTGCTTTGGCCACGCGCATGGCAAAACTCCATAACAACTGGTGTTGAGTCTCTTCCAGATCAAAAATATAATCCACCTCTTTTTTGGGAATTACAAGGGTATGACCTGGTGCTAAGGGACTAATATCCAAAAATGCAAAGAAATTTTCATCCTCCGCGATCTTGTATGAAGGTATTTCTCCTGTTGCGATTCTTGAAAAAATGCTTGCCATAACCTGATCGTTAGGATTTTACATTTATCTCCATGATTTCAAATGTGATCTTTCCTGCCGGTATCGCAATTTCTACGGTATCACCGACCATTTTACCCAGAAGCCCATGAGCAATGGGAGAATTCACAGAAAGTTTGGCAGATTTAAGATCAGCTTCATTCTCTGGAACAAGAGTATAAGTCATCTCCGTATTGGTTTTCAGGTTTTTGATTTTGACAGTCGACAAAATCAGAACCCTGGAATTGTCCAACTTTGATTCATCAATTAACCGGGCATTACGAATGAGATCCTGGACTTTGGAAATACGCATCTCAAGCATACCTTGTGCATTTTTTGCAGCATCATATTCTGCATTTTCTGAAAGGTCGCCTTTATCCCTGGCTTCGGCAATCTGTTGGGAGATATTAGGTCTCTCCACATTCACCAGATGCTCCATTTCTGTTTTTAATTTTTCCAGTCCTTCTTTCGTATAGTACTTGATGTCAGTCATAGGTATTGCAGTTGTGAAGTTCAAAATAAGAGAAAAAGACCCTTTTTAGCAAAGGGTCCTTTTAGGAAATACGAATTAGCTTTCCGGGATTGGCTACCCGGTATCGTCAGGGTTAGAAGCTCAAGCGGGCAGCAATGGTATGTGAACCCTGGAAGGGATCAGTTGCCCTGTATGAATAGTCTACTGAGAAAATGGATCCTTTTTCCTTATTCAAAGGTACCTGAACAGATAAACCTGCGCTTGGACCTGTAAATACGGTTGTACGATCAACATCACTGGAGATACCTTCTTCGTAAGTATATCCACCACGGAGCATCAGGTAATTCTTCAATTCATACTCTGCACCAAGAACATACTGATCCTTGTAGAATGAATTGGAAATAAATGCACCAGCAAGGCTTAAACTATGCAGATCGTTGAATATAAACCTATAAGAGGCTCCAATGTTCAATTGTGAGGGAAGTTCGAAATCGGCAGAACGTTGTTCAAGCGTGAACATACTTTCCTGTCCGGGAAGGAAGCTACGGATGGATAAACCATCACCCCTGAAACGCATGGTGGGTCCAATGTTCTTTAAGGAAATACCGAATTTGATATTTTCCTTTTCACCTGTTACATATTGAATACCAGCATCAATAGCCACACCCGCTGCGCTAACATCACTGATGGATTCGGAGATAATCTTCAGGTTGAATCCACCATAAATACTGTTAGAGAATGCTTTTGCGTAAGCAATGTTGATATTCATATAGTTTGGAGAAAATGTACCGATACCACCTTCAGGAAGTTCTGTAGTAGTAATGGGTAGGTCACCAAATTTCAGCGACATCATGGAAAGGCCTAATACACCGGCATCACCTACCTTTTGAGCAAGCCCAAAGGTATTGATGTTAATATCTGACCCTTTGAGCCATTGTGTATGGCTGAAAATAAGCTCACTTTTTTGAGTGAAGGCAAGCCCTGCAATGTTAGTATACATTGATTCAAGACCATAGCAGTTGGCAATGTTTACTCCTCCCCAACCGGAACTTCTTGCCCATGGATTGATCAGTAGCTCAGATGCTCCTGCCTGGCCAGAACGGTCCTTGTTACCCGCATATGAGAGCGCCGGAATGAGCAATGCTCCTGACAGAAGTATGGCCAATGTTGACTTATATATGTTTTTCATGTTCAGTCTTTTTTTAAGTTGTTACCAGTGATTACTGTTAGAAAGCATTTAAGTCGATAGGACGCATTGCACCAAACCATTTGATCACTTTTTCCCCGACTTCAGGAACCTTTACATGGATGATATAAACACCGCCAGCAACCGGAATCCCTGCAAAATTCTTAAGATCCCAGTCAATGTATGTTTTAGATTCATCCTTATTAAAGGTACGGATCACTGAACCGCCTGTTGAATAAATAGTAATGGTACAACGTTGAGGTAAGTTCACAATCTTGACCCTGTTATCCAACTGGTTCACTTCGTAAGGGGAGTAACCATTGTAAGGATTTGGGACAATATTGATTTTGTCCAGATCGCTGACTGATTTTTCAGTTGAGTCAGTAACTGTGGTAACAGCTTTAGTACTGAAGTTATACATTGGCCAGAAGTTATTCTGGTTATGATTGGCAACAAACTCGCCAGTCATAGGTTCTGAATAATATCGGGCATAAGGCTTGGTAATTCTCAGTTTGATTTTTACATCACTGGATAGCCATGGAGATGCTGGATTAGCCATTGGAATACTTGTCCACATTGCATTTCCAAACAAATAGGCCCTGAGCTGTTTTGCATATACAGCTACAGTGAAGGCTCTCTTCATCTCTTTTACAAAGAAGGCTCCGGCATCATAAGCAGGGAAGTTAAGATCTGCAGCTTTAATAGGTGAAGTAGGAGGTAAGGAAATACGATTTTCTTTACCGGAAGTATGGCTCATGATATAGAGATAATGTTTTCCTCCAAATACAGCTCTACCCTGATCATCGAATACCGTTGAAGTTGGATTAAAGATCATATCATTACCGTTATCGTCTGTTAGATGTGAGTCTTCTCCGAAAATCATATTGAGGCGTTCTCCGGTTTCAATATTGATGGCATAACCTGGGAACCAACCCATTCCATGAGTAGAGATATAATCAGAATTCATGGCAGGATCTGTATTTGAAACATTGGTATCACCTTCCTGGTTAACAGAACGATGGGCGCGGAGGTCAAATTGTTTGGCATTGCCTTCAGCAAGATCAGAATATGGGCACATTTCAATGACCGGACAACGGGTCCATTTCGTTTTATCGTCAGTGAATACAATATCCACACTGGCAAGATCAGAGAAATAACTACTATTCTTCGAGAGTTTGGCAATGGGCTCACCGTAAGCCAGACCGGCAGTATCCTGCTTTGAAGAAGCTACCAGGAGATAAGGTGACCAAGTCCCACCTAACAATTTCTCATAATTCTGATCAGGGTCAAATGGTTTATCCGGGGCATCCCAGTCATTTTCCCTGGCATCATCCGCAGTTTGATTCCCTGAACGTATCCAGTTTAATGCTCCACCACCATCAATATCAGGAATAAAGAACAACCAGGGGTTCTCAGGATCAGCGTATTCTACACTGCCTTCCTGTATTCCATTATTTGGAAGAATCGGAGCGTATTTTCCACTCTCAGGTTCATAAATGCCAGGATATAAGGTTTGACTCATCATTACTGACAATCCAAGATCGATAAATAACTGTTCATTTTGAAGGTCAATAGTTGTATCCGATCTGTAAACAGTTCCTGTCTCGTTATCAATAAGCCTCCAGCGTGTTGTTGGCATGGCTGTATCACGCGATCCAACCGGAACCAGTATACTGAACATTGAATCAAGTGCTACAGTATAATTTCCATCTTTTACATTTAAAGGATCAATAACTTTTACTTTAATCGGACCCGATCCTAATTTATAAGTGGCATTGTAAGCAATCGGGTAATTAGGGCTACCATAAACATTGATGGAATCTGCAGGGCTCTTACTGAGGATTTCAGCAATAGTTGCATCGGAAAGTTCAAGAATATTTCCACCATTACCTTGTCCGGAAGTTCTCGTAATCTCCACTTCCTGTCCATAATCACCCTTGAAAGCAACTGGTCCTATAGGAACATGGGGAATTCCGGTGTATACCTTGATATTCTTTCTTCCTGGTAAATAAGGTTGCTTTTGACCATTCAGGTTTTCTGCAACTGTGGGAATAAAGTCCTTGTAGTTGTTATGAGCATAAGCAACGGCCAGGTAATAATACTGGATATGGTTTACAAGGTCATTTCCGGTGAAGGCATCTTTTGTTAACTCAAAAGAGTGAACAATACCCTGGTTGGATCCATTAACTTCTTCAGTGGGTACACTTGCACCAAGCAACTGGTCAAATGTGAAATTAACAAGGCGTGAAACTCCGTTTTTGACATCACACTGGAATACTTGCCTGGCAAGTTCATCATTTTCAATGTCAGCAATTGTAACATTGGAATTCTTCAGCTGGTATACTTTATAACCTTCGAACTTGTAATAAGGATCCCATATCTCTCCTGGAGGAGGTTGGATACGTGGGTCAAGTTCAGCATATCCTTCATGGAAGTTATTACCAGCATCGTTAGCTTTCCTGTTGGAAATATAGACGATGAGTTTATTCTCAAGTTCACGGATAGTAAGGTCAGGAGCATTAGGACCTGAAATAACTTTGAAGCAGTTGTCAAACAACATCTGGCATTTATCATCAACTGACTGAAGGAGTTTAACTGAGGCTTCAGGTCCGCCGGAAACGGCACGAGCCCATGGAATACCAACAGTGATGTAGTTCACAGCACCCGGTTCAAGAGTGAAGGGTCCGGCAGATTCCATGAAACGTCTGTCCTGTGGTTGGTTACCTGCGGTTACTTCAGTCCATTTCTTTGGATTTGGAACTAAACCCCTGGTTCCCCAGTTACATATATCAGTTTCATTTGGGAACATGAAATAACAGGCAGGACCGGTAGCACCTGAAGAAACATGGGCATTTCCGCCATATAACATCTGAGTATTGTCACGCCAGAATCCACGAAGGAATTGGTAATACTGTGATGCTACATCCGGATCCCACATATAGGAAGGTACTCCTGAGTTACTATTATTATGATAAACGAAACGGCGCATTCCAAAACGTTCATCGTCAATAATGCCGTTTCCAAAATTTACACCATTGATTGCAGCAGCATTAACAAAAGTATAGATGGAATCACCGGCCCCGTTTGGCAGACGCTGATAGGTTGAATCCTGGAAAACGATATCACAATCACCATTATAGGAAGGCCCTAGTTTACTGGCATCTTGTTTAAACGAAGGGTTATCAAAACCATCATTATCAATATATGGTCCCTGGAAAAAGTCAACACCAATGGCTGGGGGTTGTTCACCATATGCCCATGCCTGACCGTTACCGTCTTTAGGAGTTCCATTATAGCAATATCCCAATCCACGCATAACGTCGCAACCTACATAGTCATCGTTTGCATAACCAAGGTCGGTATCCACCCATTGACTGAAGTAAGTGTTGGTAAGACGATAGGTAGAACGGTTTATAATTTCATAACTATAGAAAGTCATGTCATTGATTTCATCATTGGTAGCAAAAGCAAAGGCCTGCGCACGAATTTCAAAACCAATAGGTTGACCTGAGGTTTCTGTATGGATATTACCTTTATCATTAAATACCCACCATAGAGTAGCATCACCTTTGATAACCTGGTCGACGAGGATACCGTTTCCTTCAGCAGTTGAAGTTTTGGTGTGGCAAAGTTCATTGCTAACATCATAATAGGGGTAGTCACCATTAAGAGGATTATAATCACCATCGGCATCCCTGTCAAAGAATGGTGCCAGGTAGTAACTCTGGCCCAGTGTTACGTCTCCATGAGCAGGCCAGTTGGTTATGGATGATGGAATCGTGTTTTTATAGGTTTCCCATATTGCAGGATCATCATAGGCTGCAAGGAAATCATCAACTTCCTGGCGGGTGATGTACCACATTTTATCATAAGCAGCACAGGTTTGTTCAGTAACAGCTGCTGTTCCATCTGTTGTAAGAGGGCCGGGCCAATAGTCGACACCAACCTGGCGATACCTGTGAGCAGCCAGTTTCAACTGTCCGTTAGCATCAATACCCCCGATCCAGAGGGCTGCACTAAACATTGACATTTTCTTGGAACCTTTAGGGATTTCATATTGTGCATTTTCAAAATCCCACCACATATCGCCCCCGGTATTGATACGGGTACGTACATTATTGAGTTCAAGGTATTTGAAGTTTGCTCCCGGCAAGCAACCGGCAGCCGTTGATTTTATGATGGAAGTACTCCCTGATTTCAGGTGAACTTGCTCAGCATGTACTGTGATGGCTAGCGCAAGGCTTAGGACTATCACCGGCAAAATACGGAATGTATTTTTCATTGTATATGCGTGTTTTTTCGTTATTGTTCTTAAAGTGCTCATAATGATTAGAAGTTAAGGCCAACGCCAAGACGGATCATTCGGGGCGAACTGTAGTTGTAAGGACTGTTCACACGGATCCTGTAAAAGTCGATGTAGGATTGAGTATCCAACTGTGAATTGATCTGGGCCTGGTATTCTGCAGCTGCCAGGTAACCGTCATCATCCGGGTTCCCTGTTGCAGAATATACGCTCATGATGTTTCTGGAGTTAAGGATATTGAGCACCTGTAGATAAACGTTTAGGTAATATTCCTTTACGTTGCCATTGTCATCCTTCTTTGAAGATAAAGTGAAGTCTTTGTCGAGACGTCCATCAAGCCTGAATGAGCCAGGCAGGCGGGAACCATTGATGGAACCCTGAATAATTCTGGCTGTTCCCAATGGTGAAATCAGGCTTGAACGGGTATAAGGGGTTCCCGATCCGCCATTCATTGTAATATTGAAACCTGCATTCTTAAAGATTTGTTTTCCACCTACTACCGGACCATTGTAATCCTTGCCTTCAGCATAACGGAAGTCGATATTGACATTAAAAGCATGACGACGGTCATAGTCATAAGGGATCAAAGTACGAAGGTTAGGCTGTCCTGAACGGATCAATCCTGATGAAGTTTCAGCACTTGAACCGGTTCCGTTTGCAAACTGCAGGGTATAACTGGCCCTTACGCGGGTGTTGGTAGTTCTGCGTAGGTCATAGGAAACAGTTAAACCTTTAACAGTTCCAAAGTCGATATTACCATATGAATAATAGGTCTTAGGATATGCCCCGGTATAACGGAAACTCTGGATCTGATCACGGAACTCACGATAGAACCCGGATATGTTGATGGAAGAAGAGTTGGAGACCTTCTGCTGAAATCCAAGTTCATAATCTACCGTGCGTTCTGGCTTCAGGTTGGGATTATTCATAGTTGGGTTACCCTGAACAGCCCAGAATAAGTAATCCAGAGGACTGAAAGTAGAATTTGTTTTTGGGCGTTGAGTCAGAACATCGTAGTGAGCATAGAATAATGCTTCATCAGAGATGGGGAATGAGAATGAAATACGCGGCATTACGGTCCATTGAGGATCATAATCAGCGAATGATGCACCTGTGATTTCCTTTGAAGTAGGATCAACAAGGTAAGGTGCAATTCCGTTTCCGGCATCCAGTTTTTCAAGTGGGTTTAGAACAACAGAACCATTGGCATCATACCAGTTTGAACCATCGCGGTAACCTGTGATACGTGTTGGATTAGTGATGTTGTCAACATAAACGACATATTCGCTTCCCATTGAGGAAGGAATAGGTCCGAGGTTAGTCACTTCACCCACTGTTTTTGCAGGATAAAGAGTATATGGATCTTTCAACACACTCTGATTGGCATCGAAACGGTCGAAGCGAAGTCCTACGTTAAATACCAGGTCATCAAATGAGAATTTATCCTGGATGTAACCTGCCATATAAATAGGTTCAAAAGGAGCAATTTCGCGCTTATAATTTCCATTTGCATCTTTCTCCTGGTAGAAATCCTGGATGCTGGGTTTACCCGTCAGACGATTACCATAATAATCGTAACCCCTGGCAAAGGCAATTGAATTACCATCATTCAGCAATTCATCAGGACTGAATAGGTCTACTGATAATGGTTTGCTGAGTGTAATTGTATGCATTTGGTTGTCCTGATCGTAGTAATTAATTGATTGGGTATTGATATCATATGAATTGATATCAACCCAATCGGTACCATTTACAGGAAGTCCCATTAATGTTCTGATATTCTTGTCGAAAGCACGTTGTGAGGTTCCGTCATACAAACGACGATAATCAGTAGTAAGTATTTCCTGTCCAAACAGCGTTTGATTGTAATTAATTGGGTTGTTAAGATCCAGCTGAATAATATGTGAGTTGGCTAATTGGTACATAATTGGCCAGAATGCAGCAGGAGCATAACTATAGGAACTTGCGGTGTACCTTTCAAAAGTAAACCCGAGTTTAAGTTCATGGTTCCCCACATCAGCTGAGAGATTCAGTGTAGCTGTAACCTGTCGTTGGTCACTGATGGCATAGCCTGCCTGGGAATTGCCGGGGGCAGAGAACAACCCATAAACACCACCTCCGAATACACCATTGGGAGTGTAGCCATTCAAAAGCCCACCACCGAGGTAGATATTGTCAAAATTATCATAATGACCAAATGTCTGTCCTTCGTAGAGTGCATAATAATTGGATGTATAGTTTGCCATTACCGGGTTGAGTTCAGCCCTTTGATAAGTGATCAGGGTATCCCTGTAACCATTCATCACCAGTCGGAAACCTGCCACCTGGTTTGTATCTTCAACAAAATCGTAACCTTTTTCTTTATAGGTGTCGAATTTGCCGATATAGCCATATCCAAAGAGATTATCTTTTAATTCTGCATCTTCTGTTTTGCCATAAATGCTGGTATAGTCGGCTTGCAGACTGTAATAAACGTTTTTAATCAGGCTTTTGCTTTCTTTATCGGCTGGGAAACGTTGAGTATATCTTCCAAATACACGCCACGTATTTCCGGTTGAAAGCGAATTCCTGTTATAATTGAATATTGAATGGAACCAGTTATAGTTATGGTAGTTGTATGCATTATAGGATCCTCCGAATGTTAAAGTGGAATATTTACCACTTTTAACGTCCAGTTTAAGGGAGGTATTAAGGTTGAATTCATTCGAATTAAGAGTAGATTTCAATTCTTCAAGGTCTTCCATATGGATGAACTCTGCATTCTGAAATGAACCAAATCCTGACGGAGAAATGCGTAACGGATTTTTTTCGAGTTCTTCTAAAATGTCATCTTTTACTTTGTACATCCCCAAGGCCAGAGGAGATCCATCCTTTTTATATTCAAGGTCGGCAGCAACAAAGTATCCGAGTACCGAATAAGTTTTATCCTTATTCCAAAAGATAGGACCTGTAAAGTTTACACCGGCACGGTTGTAACCATAAGGATCAAGGAATTCAGAAGTCTGAAGTTCCAATCCACCCCCAAATTTCCTGGATGGTCCTTTGGTGGTAACATTAATAATACCCCCGGTGGCATCGCCGTATTGGGCGGGCACTCCACCAAGAATAACCGATACCTGTTCAATGGCTGATTCAGGGAGGCTGCTCGAACCTCTCACGCGGATTCCATCGATATACATAACGTTTCCATCTTCACGCTGTCCACGCATACTGCCAATTTCACCGTCACGTGAGAAAACACCACCCACTGATGCTGCTACGGCCGAAACATTCCGGCTGGGCATCTTTGATATTTCCTCGGAAGTGATGTTAGCACCAGATGTAGTGTTGTCCTTGCTGATCAAAGGAATTTTATAATCCACTACTTCATAAGTCTGGAGTTCCGTGGCTGTGGATTCCATTTCGATGTTCTGGAATTCAATTTTTTCCGACCGTAGAACAAATCCCCGGATCAACACTGGCTTGTATCCAACGTTGGAAGCCTTGATGTCGTACTTACCAGGATTCAGTGGCTTGATGGTGTATTCACCATTGATGTCGGAGGATGTACCACCAGCCTGTGTTCCATTGTTTTCCACGATGATGTTGGCAAACGGAATAGGCTCTTTGGTGGCTTTGTCAAGAATCTTTCCTTTCAGAGCCCCCGACTGGGAGAATACTGTCATGCTGGCTGAAAAAAGCAAGACGATGACAATGAGTAAGTTTCTTACCATAAACTGTGGTTTAATGTTGCATTAAGTATATGAATGAGCAAACCTGAAAAAGCAAGTAAAAGTAGAAAGAAAACTATTTGCGAAACAAGGATTTTCCCCTGGATCGCAAAAAAATTAAATTTTGTTAAACAGCGCGATAATACAATAATATATTGTAAATAGCAGCCTGTCCCAAAATTCATAAAAGGCATTAAATGAGCTCAATAGCATAATTTATTTTTTCTATTTTTGCCCAAAAAGATTGCAAAGATAGCGAAAAAATCGATAGATTTGACAATTAAATATGTGTTCTACCCCTTTATATCGCTGAAATCCCTTATACTTTATGGTGTTCCAGTTCAAAACCTGGAAATTATGCTTCAAATTGAAGATCATCAAGTACATATTACTCCGCAATTTTATACTTATTGACCTTATAATTCACTTTAGTCACTCTAGTTCACTTTAGCTCACTTTAGTCACTTTAGCTCACTTTAGTTCACTCTAGGCACTTTAGCTCACTCCAGCCACCCAAACCCCGTCGGGTCCTGCAGACCCCGCCGGGTTTTTCGAATCCAGGAAATCAACACTTTCCAATTAACTTTAGCTCACTCTAGCTCACTCTAGTTCACTTTAGCTCACTCTAGCTCACTCTAGTTCACTTTAGTTCACTCTAGCTCACTTTAGCTCACTTTAACTCACTTCAACCCGTTATTACTTTTCAGCAAAAAAAAGATTAACTATCATAGATTCAGGACTTGAGGCAATTCAATCTTAATCAAGGAGTTCCTACGAACATGAAACCTGAATTGGAAAATGATCATTAAAAAAATACTACTTTTGCAAATTCTAAATTTAATCTAAAACATGGAACAAATATTGACAGATACTGACTTATCTTATAAGGTCAGTGATATTAAACTTGCTGAATGGGGTCGCAAGGAGATAGAAATCGCCGAAAAAGAGATGCCGGGTTTAATGGCAATCAGACGTAAGTATGCAGCTGAAAAACCTTTAAAAGGAGCCAGGATCACAGGATCTCTGCATATGACTATTCAAACTGCAGTATTGATTGAAACACTGGTTGAACTGGGCGCTGATGTTCGTTGGGCTAGCTGTAATATTTTCAGTACACAGGATCATGCTGCCGCTGCTATTGCTGCTGTTGGAATCCCTGTTTTCGCATGGAAAGGTGAATCACTCGATGAATATTGGTGGTGTACCTACATGGCTTTAAGCTTTCCCGGTGGAAAAGGACCTAACCTGATTGTTGACGATGGTGGTGATGCTACATTATTAATACACAAAGGATTTGCAGCCGAGAAAGATTCATCTTTACTCAAAGTTGCTGCCTCCAGCATCGAAGAGGAAAGTATTTTGAAAGTTCTTCGTGAATGCATTGTTGAGAATCCCGGTAAATGGCATCAGGTGGTATCAGAATGGAAGGGTGTTTCTGAAGAAACAACCACTGGCGTTCACAGGCTTTACCAAATGATGGAAAAAGGTGAACTCCTGATTCCTGCTATCAATGTGAATGATTCTGTTACAAAATCAAAATTTGATAACCTCTATGGCTGCCGCGAATCACTTGCTGATGGTATTAAGCGTGCCACTGATGTGATGCTTGCCGGAAAAGTGGTTGTTGTTTGTGGATATGGAGACGTTGGCAAAGGTTGCGCAAAATCTATGAGGGCATATGGATCCAGGGTTATCGTCACCGAGATCGATCCTATCTGTGCGCTGCAAGCTGCTATGGAAGGCTTTGAAATCACTACCATCGAGGATGCACTTACTGAAGGCAATATCTATGTGACCACTACCGGTAACAAGGATGTTATCACTGTTGAGCATATGTCGAAGATGAAAGACCAGGCCATTGTTTGCAATATCGGCCATTTTGATAATGAAATCCAGGTAGATAAACTGAATAGTTATCAAGGTGTTAAACGTACTGAGATCAAACCTCAGGTGGATAAGTATGAATTTGCTGATGGCCATGCCATATTCCTTCTCGCTGAAGGCAGACTCGTTAACCTGGGTTGTGCCACAGGCCACCCCAGTTTCGTAATGAGTAATTCATTCTCAAACCAAACACTGGCTCAGCTTGACCTTTGGAAAAACAGCTATGAAGTTGGAGTTTACAGGCTTCCAAAATACCTCGATGAGGAAGTAGCCCGTTTACATCTTGAGCAGTTAGGTGTCAAACTTACCAAATTAAGCCCGGAACAGGCTGCTTATATTTCAGTCCCAGTAGAAGGCCCTTATAAACCGGATCATTACAGGTATTAATCATTTTGATTCAGAGATACCAGCTTCCTTAGAAGTTGTAACTTTCTGAAGATAAAACAAAGAGCGCAAATCCAGGAGATGCTGAATCTCAGGTTTGCGCTCTTCTTTTATGAAAGCTAAATCTTAATTTCTGATCTATAACTAATCTATACGCTGCATCCAAAGGATTCAGAGCATCAAACACAAGTCATAAAACAATAAATGGGATTAATTATAGATCCTGAGTGTCTCTCCGTCAAAACTGTAATTATAGTTCATTAGCGTATAAGGAGAAGGGCCATCACCCATAGGGCTGCCATCTAACAGCAGATAGGTGGATCCACAGCAGGTATCAGTGGCAGTAATATTATCCGGATTTACAATTACCCTGGCATTTGGATTCTCGGGGTCGTAGGGACAGCATCGCTCATAAACCCTGAAATCGGTCATTGATAAACGATAGACAATAATTCCGCGATATCCGGCATTCAGATACCTGTAATCAGAAACTGAGATAAAGTGCATTGAGTTGGGATAGATCTCCTCATAAACATTTACATAAGGAATATCAGGCTGATTATCCTTATCGCATGACAGGGTCGTAAATAGAATAATGATAAGAACCAGGAAAGCAATCCGCATTGGCTGAATAATTATTATGTATTTCAAACGTTGTAAAAATAGTGATTATTTTGCGGCAGCAATAATTAAAGGTTTGTCATTGCCGCTAATCCTTATTTCTGTAAAAATTTATGAATAGATTATCTGATAATATGTCAAAGACCAGGTTCAGTTTTATCTTCATCCTGCTTATTGGATTCCTGATATTGTCCACAACCGGATGTGGGTGGATCCGCCCAAGTAGTCAGCGAAAAGTGGAAAAGAAGCAGGAACAGGCCCAAAAACAGGCAGATAAAGAATATGATAAAGCCAGGGAAGGGCATATCAAAAAGCAGAATAAAGAAACCCGGAAAATGATGAAGCGAACGAAAAAGAAAGCTGAATCAGTGAATAAATACAAGAAAAGAAATACCTTCTTTCTTTTCAGGAAGAAGTGCTATTAGGCCCTCTTATAAGAACAAATTAACAGTTTTAACGTTATTTACCAGTAATTTACCTATTTTTGCAATATCAGACAATTCCTTTCTGCCATGTGTCGCATCGCGATCATGAAGTCAAGGTGTTTGAATTATAAAGAAGAGGGGAGAGACCAGGCTCAACGAACCTCTGGCAACCGCGGACCTAATCTGAAAGGTGCCAATACCTGTTCCCTGTATCGGGGAAACTTATAATTGAAGCACACATGTTCCCTTTTTTAACAGAACTAGTTGTGTATAAGTAGTGCCGCATGCTTACTTTTTGCATGTTGGATTATTATATATATATAATGACATGAAAATATGAAGAATGACAGAAGTATATACACAGAACTGGAGCACCGGGTTTTAGTCCTGGATGGTGCTATGGGTACCATGATTCAGAGATATAATCTCACGGAAGAAGAATACCGTGGCCGGAAGTTCGCCAATCATCCTATTGATCTGAAGGGGAATAATGACCTTTTATGCCTGACGCGTCCCCAAATAATTAAAGAAATACATCAGGCTTACCTGGAAGCAGGAGCGGATATTATTGAAACAAACACCTTCAACGCAAATAAGGTTTCAATGGCAGATTATGCCCTTGAATCAGAAGTCAGGAATATCAATATTGAGGCTGCTAAAATAGCCAAAGCCATAGCTGCAAAATTTACCAGGCGCAATCCAGAAAAACCGAGATTTGTAGCCGGAGCAATCGGACCTACCAATAAAACGGCTTCAATGTCGCCGGATGTGAATGACCCTGGTTTCAGAGCTATTCATTTTGATGACCTCGTTGATACTTATTGTGAGCAGGTGGAAGGACTTCTTGATGGGGGGGTGGACCTGCTTTTAGTTGAAACCATCTTTGATACGTTAAATGCTAAGGCAGCGCTGTTTGCCATCAATAAAATATTGAAGGCAAGAGGGCTCCGGATTCCTGTGATGGTATCCGGTACAATTACTGATCTCAGTGGCCGTACTCTTTCCGGACAAACGGTTGAGGCTTTTCTAAATTCTGTTTCTCACATCGACCTGTTGAGTGTAGGGTTTAATTGTTCTTTGGGTGCTGAGCAACTCAGACCCTTTATAGAAGAGCTTTCAAGAAAGGCACCTTTCTATGTGAGTGCACATCCAAACGCCGGTTTGCCCAATCAATTCGGGGGCTATGATGAATCCCCTTTACAGATGGCAAAATATGTTGATGGATTCCTGCAAAGCCGCTCTGTAAATATCATTGGGGGATGCTGCGGAACTACTCCCGACCACATAAAAGAACTTTGTGCCATTGCCGAAAAAGCAGAGGTGCGACTAAAACCAACAATTGACCATCACCTGAAATTGAGTGGGCTGGAGCCATTGCTGGTATATGAAGGAAGTAATTTCATCAATATCGGGGAACGGACCAATGTTTCGGGTTCCAGGAAATTTGCCAGGCTCATCCGGGAAGAAAAACATGATGAAGCACTGGCAGTTGCCCGTCAACAGGTGGAGTCCGGTGCCCAGGTGATTGATATTAATATGGATGATGCTATGTTGGATGCTGAGAAGGCCATGGTTCGCTTTCTTCATCTGCTAATGGCTGAACCTGAAATTGCCAGGGTTCCCGTAATGATTGATTCATCCAAATGGAGCGTTATTGAGGCTGGCCTGAAGTGCCTGCAAGGAAAAGCCATTGTGAATTCCATCAGTCTGAAGGAAGGTGAAGAAGCCTTCAGGCATCATGCCCGCTTAATCAGGAGTTATGGTGCTGCAGTTGTGGTGATGGCATTTGATGAACAAGGACAGGCCTCCACTTTTATCAGAAGGATTGAAATCTGTCATAGGGCATATAATATCCTCGTAAATGAAGTAGGCTTCCCTCCGGAAGATATTATTTTCGATCCCAATGTATTGGCGATTGCCACCGGGATAGAAGAGCATGCAACTTATGCCAAGGATTATATCCGAACGATCTCATGGATTAAGGATAACCTTCCTCATGCAAGGGTAAGTGGTGGAATAAGTAATTTGTCCTTCTCATTCAGGGGGAATGATGAACTCAGGGAAGCTATGCACGCTGTTTTCCTTTACCATGCCATAAAAGCAGGGCTGGATATGGGAATCGTAAATGCGGGAAATCTGCCGGTGTATAGTGATATTCCTCCCGACTTGCTGATTCTTATTGAAGATGTGATATTTGACCGTGATGATAATGCCACTGAAAAACTAATTGTGTATGCTTCAGGGATGTCGTCAAGCGGACCAAAAGAAGAAGTGACTGAAGCCTGGCGCTCCCTTCCTGTTAAAGAACGGCTAAGTCATGCATTAATACATGGTGTGGATGCCTATGTTGCAGAGGATGTGGAAGAGGCACGCGTCTTGTTTCCACGGGCTCTGGAAGTTATAGAAGGCCCGTTGATGGCTGGAATGAATGTGGTTGGCGATTTATTTGGTGAAGGAAAAATGTTTCTGCCCCAGGTAGTAAAAAGTGCCAGGGTAATGAAAAAAGCCGTTGCCGTTTTATTGCCATATATTGAGGCTGAAAAGGTAGAAGGGGAGAACCGTTCCGCAGGGAAAGTATTACTTGCAACAGTGAAAGGTGATGTACATGATATCGGTAAAAATATAGTGGGTGTCGTGCTTGCATGCAATAACTATGAAGTTGTTGACCTGGGTGTAATGGTTCCTACCTCTAAAATTATTGAAGCTTTAAAAAATGATCATATTGATATTCTTGGGTTGAGCGGACTTATAACTCCTTCCCTTGAAGAGATGGTCCAGGTTGCCGCAATGCTGGAGAAAGAAAAGCTCAGTATTCCATTATTGATCGGTGGTGCCACAACCAGTGAGATGCATACAGCCGTGAGAATTGCACCGGCTTACTCTCACCCTGTAGTTCATGTCCGTGATGCATCGAGAGCTACTCATGTGGTTGCCGGTTTACTGTCGGCCGATCAAAAACCTGCTTTTATTAAAGGCGTATCTGATAAGTATGAGACACTCCGTAAGCGCCATGAAAACACAAAAGCAGGTGTGGCCTATATTTCTCTTGAAGATGCAAGAGCGAATAAGTTGAAGCTGGATTGGTCAAATTATACTCCTGTCAGGCCGATGCTGATTGGTAATAAATATATCAGGACCTGCTCATTTGAAGAGACAAGCAGGTACATTGACTGGACCTACTTCTTCCATGCCTGGAAAATTAATGGTAAGTTTCCGGAGATCTTTAAAGATATGACTAAAGGAGCTGAAGCATGGAAACTGTTCACTGAAGCCCAGGCAATGGTAAGTAAAATTATCGAGGAAAGACTCGCTGAAGCCAATGCGGTTTTTGGACTTTATCCTGCCCGTTCTGTTGGCGACAGTGTTGAAATTTATGATGATGAAACAGGTAAGGTAATTGAAACCTTTCATTTCCTTAGAAACCAGGAAGAAAAGGAGCCGGGAGTGCCCAATTTATGCCTGGCCGACTTTATTGCACCTGCTGATTCAGGTGTAAAGGATTACATGGGTTTCTTTGCAGTTACGGCTGGTATTGGTATCGACAAGCGCGCTGAAATTTTCGCCGCCGGGAATGATGATTATAGTGCTATTATGATAAAAATTCTCGCCGACAGGTTTGCTGAAGGCTTGATTGAATGGTTGCATAAATGGGTCCGAAGAGAATTCTGGGGATATGTTCCGGATGAGAATATTCAGGTTGAAGCTATGTTGGCCGAAGAATACCAGGGTATCCGTCCTGCACCGGGCTATCCGGCCTGTCCTGAACACAGTGAAAAAGTGCCCATCTTCAAAATTTTGTCGGCTGAAACAATGAAAATTACTTTGACGGAGAACTTTGCCATGTACCCTGCAGCTTCTGTAAGTGGGTACTTTTTCTCTCATCCTGAATCGAAATACTTTAATGTTGGGCGTGTCAGTCCTGACCAGGTGAAAGATTATGCAACAAGAAAAGGCCTTAGCATTGCTGATGTTGAAAAATTACTTGCAACAAACCTGAATTACTAATCACGCTTTTTGACATTTATTAATGAAGGGAATTTTAAAGATAAGCTAACGAATGAAAGTAACTGAACATATAGCCAGGCGAAACGGGCGTACCCTTTTCACACTGGAGTTATTGCCACCATTAAAAGGCGAAGATTTTGAATCTATCAATCAAACGATTGATCCAATCATTGAATTTTGTCCTTCTTTTATTGATGTTACCTATCACAGGGAGGAAATTTATTATAAGCAGAGGGAAGATGGATTGCTGGAGAAAAAAACCATCCGGAAACGACCGGGCACAGTTGGAATTTCAGCCGCTATCAAATTCAAATATAATATCGATGTAGTGCCTCACTTGATTTGTGGAGGTTTTAGCAGGGAAGAAACTGAGAATGCCCTGATCGACTTGTATTTTCTTGGGATTCATAACATTTTGCTGATACGGGGTGATAATCCTATCGGGGAAAAGGTATTTAAGCCGGAAAGGGACGGGAATGCCTATGCCATTGATCTTGTAAGGCAGGTGATTGACATGAATCATGGCCTTTACCTTGAGGATTCCCTTGAGAATCCCAATCCTACCGGATTTTGTATCGGAGTGGCAGGCTACCCTGAAAAGCATTCAGAAGCCCCTAATCTTGTTACGGACCTTACCCATCTTAAGGAGAAAGTGGATGCAGGTGCCGATTATATTGTCACACAGATGTTCTTTGATAATAAGAAGTTTTTCGAATTTGAAAAAGCATGCCGTGATGTGGGTATTACGGTTCCAATTATACCGGGACTCAAGCCGGTGTCTGTAAAATCGCAATTGTCAGTCCTGCCTAAAACATTTTCAATTGAAATGCCTGAAGATTTGGTGAGGGAAGTAGAAAAATGTACAGATTCCCAGCAGGTAAGGCAGGTAGGGATTGAATGGGCCACCATGCAGAGTAAAGAACTCATTCAACATGGAGTCCCGGTTCTGCATTTCTATTCAATGGGGAAGAGTGATAATATCCGAAAGATTGTGAAAGAAGTTTTCTAATCCTTTAATTTGCATATTCAAAAGCATCAAAACAAGGCTTTGCAAATGTCCATTTACTCAACCATCACTCAGAAAAGCCAGGCAAATCAGAAGCAGTTAGCGGTTCTGGTGGACCCTGATAAACTTGGTATTCTTGAAACAGAAGCCCTGGCTAAATTAGCTGCTGATGCTGGAGTCGATTACTTTTTTGTAGGGGGCAGCCTCCTGATTAATAACCAGTTGGATATGGCAATCAAAACATTGAAAAGCCTTACTTCCATCCCGGTTATTCTGTTTCCCGGAAATACAATGCAGATGAGTTGGAAAGCTGATGGAATATTATTTTTGTCACTTATTTCTGGTCGTAATGCCGAAATGCTCATTGGAAGACACGTAATATCAGCTCCTTATCTGAAAATAAGTCCGCTTGAAGTCATTTCTTGTGGCTATATGCTCATTGAAAGTGGAAAACAAACCGCTGTTCAATACATGAGCAATACTTCGCCGATTCCCGCCACTAAGAACGATATCGCTATATGCACAGCCATGGCAGGTGAAATGCTTGGCCTTAAACTTCTTTACCTTGAGGCAGGCAGTGGCGCCACCGAACCTGTCCCTTTGAAGATGATCGAATCTGTGAAAGGAAGTATCTCTATTCCACTGATTGTAGGCGGAGGTATACGTAAACCGGAGCAAGCCCTTGATATATGCAGGGCTGGTGCAGACTTGCTTGTGATTGGTACTGCTTTTGAAAATGATCCGACACTCATAAGTGAAATGGCTCATGCAGTGCATTCCTGCTGAAAAGATCAGAAATCAGAAAATTCAGATTAATACATACTATGAAACAAATGAAATTTAGTTTGTTGGTCATTGCATTGGGAACCCTGTTGATGCCGGCCTTTGCACAGGAAAAAATACTGGCGCCCGACGATCTAATGAATCGCAAGTTCTATCCGCAATCATTGGTGAATTTGCAATGGAGAAGTAATGAGGCTTTTACCTGGGTGGCTAAGAATTGCCTGGTTCAGCAAACAATCGCCAATACAGTTTCCGACACCCTGCTTTCACTTGAAAAGCTCAATGCAGCTCTTACTGCAATAAAGCTGGATAAACAAAAGTCATTTCCATCAATTACCTGGATAGATGCCAACCAATTCAGATTCATCAGAACAGGAAAGCTGATAGTTTACCAATTTAGTGAAGCATCAGCCAAAGTATTAAACACGTTTGATCCGGCGGCTGAAAATTCTGATTTGAACCCCACAACAGGAAATGTTGCCTATACAATCGGAAACAATCTTATGGTATCATTGAATGGCAGCACCATTGCTGTTACGAATGATGCTGATGAGAATATCGTAAATGGCCAAAGTGTGCACCGGAATGAATTTGGCATCGACAAGGGTACCTTCTGGTCACCTAAGGGCAACTTGCTGGCGTTTTACAGGATGGACCAGACCATGGTAACCGATTACCCACTTGTGAATATCAATGAGCGAATTGCAAAAGTTGAAAATATGAAATACCCCATGGCCGGGATGAAAAGCCATCACGTCACCCTTGGAGTTTTTGACCCTATAAAAGGAGTTCTGCATTATATTAAAACTGGAGAACCGGCAGAACAATACCTGACCAATATCAGCTGGAGCCCCGATGAGAAATATATCTTTATTGCAGTAGTGAACCGTGCCCAGAATCATATGTGGTTAAATCAATATGATGCGGCTACCGGCGACTTTATTAAGACCTTGTTTGAGGAAACAGATAACGAGTATGTTGAGCCACTGCATGAACTTAGTTTCCTGAAAACAAGGCCTGATCAGTTTATCTGGCAGAGTCGCCGCGATGGATGGAATCACTTATATCTATACAATATTAATGGAAACCTGGTTAAGCAGCTGACAACCGGGAAATGGGAAGTAACCCAATTTCTCGGATGGGATGCAAAAGAAAGCCAGGTGTACTTTCTGTCAACAGAAGCCGGCGCACTCGACAGGCAGCTTTATAGTGTGGAAATGAAATCCGGAAAAATGAGCCGGTTAACAGATACTGAAGGAACGCATACAATTTTCCTTTCACCTGCAACGAACCATTTTATTGATCGTGTTTCAAGTCTTCGGGTGGGCACCAGATATACCTTTTACCCTGAAAAGCGGAAAAATGAGCGGGTGATATTTGAAGATGTTAATCCTCTGAAAGACTATCAGATGGGTGAAACCATTATGGTTACCCTTAAAGCGGATGACGGGAGTGATCTTTTTGGAAGGTTGATAAAACCCGCTGGATTTGATGCTGCTAAAAAGTACCCTGTGCTTATTTATGTGTATGGTGGACCACACTCACAACTGGTTACCAATACCTGGCTGGGAGGAGCCGGACTCTTCCTGAATTATATGGCTCAGCAAGGTTATATAGTATTTACTTTGGATAACAGGGGGACTTCCGCCAGGGGCGCTGATTTTGAGCAATGCATTCACCGGCAGTTAGGTAAAATGGAAATGAGCGACCAGATGAAAGGGGTTGAATATCTGAAAACATTACCCTATGTTGATGCTTCAAGGATAGGCCTTGATGGTTGGAGTTATGGCGGATTTATGACCCTGATGATGAAACTGAATAATCCCGGGGTATTCAAGGTGGCAAGCTGCGGCGGGCCTGTTGTGGACTGGAAATACTATGAAATCATGTATGGTGAGCGTTACATGGATACCCCTGAAGAAAATGAAGAAGGTTACAAGTATGCCAATGTGATGAATTATATCGATAAACTGGAGGGAAAATTACTGGTGATGCATGGCGCCCAGGATAATACCGTTGTATGGCAGAACAGCCTGCAGTTTATCCAGGAATGCATTCTAAAAGGCAAGCAGGTAGATTATTTTGTTTATCCGAATCATGAACATAATGTTTCGGGCAAGGATAGGATTCATATGTTCCGCAAACTTGCGGAATATTATCACGATAATCTGTAGGATCGTGATCGTACGGCGAAATGCATTGCATCGTCCCGCTACAGCATTGCGGCGCCAATGCATTGCAGCGTCCATTTTTCGCTTTAGGACGATGCAATGCATGTCCCTTCGCTTGTAGCGAAGGTATCCCCATCTCCCCACGATAATCAATACTATCACTACCCACAAATAGGATAGCCCGATAAGCATTTTCAGGAATACCTGCCAACCTCCCTTTATTCCTCCCCAGAATTCGGAGAAAAAGCGGTTAGTGATCCCTTTTTTCTCAGTAAATGAAATCCTGATGGTGCTGTAATCCACCTGGTTTTTTATGAATTTCAGCCTTCCTTCTGCTGATTCAATTTCTGTTCTCAGGTCCGAAAGCTGTGACTCAATAGACAATGTTTCTTCCAATGAGCGAGCCTGTTTTAGTAACTCAATGTAATGAGCCTCCGATTCCTTTTTCACCTTCATCCGGGCTTCCACATCAATATACTCAGCAGTTACATCATTAATACGTATCGACTTATTGTTCAACTGCTTGATATTGCAGTTGTTCATGAGTTCCTCCATTGCCTTGTCGAAATCATTGGAAGGTACCCTAAGGATCATGTTGTATCCTTTTTCGGTTTCGTATTCAAACCGGCTTTCATCAGCCATATATGCCTTATGCGCATTAGCAATAAGCCTCACCTGGATGGCAGTGGTTTCAATGTCATCGGTGGTAAAGTTCAGATCCGCTTCCTTGATCAGCTTACGGCTGGTGGTATCCGGCATTTCTACACCTGATTTTTCAACAGGGATAGTGTCTGCGGCAGTACTTTTTTCATTTTGTTTACAGGAAGCCATAATGGCAACGATCAGCAGAAATGATGATAATCGGAGAAGGTTCATAAGATGTTTGGATTTTGGATCATTAACGACGGGATAAGATAAAAGTTATATAAATTTCATATTTAGGTTCAAATTTAGCTGAAAAGTGAGGGAGAAACCCATTTTTTACTATTTTTGCACTCCCAAATCTCTCCGTAGCTCAGCTGGTAGAGCAATTGACTCTTAATCAATGGGTCACAGGTTCGAATCCTGTCGGGGAGACACCAAATCAACATAACCACCTGTAAATCAATATGATTCACCGGTGGTTTCTTTTTTGTCTCCGAATTGTCTCCGAAAGTAGTCAGTTATACTCAGATTAACTCAGTTGAATAAGAAATTGAAGAAGTGGGGGAAGGTGGTAAAAAAAAAAAAAGAGTATTCTTAGTCATTTAGTTTTTGGAAAAACCGAGAACAACAATCAAAACAAAGTTAAGTTTGAAAATTTTTCTTAACCCGGCCCTCCCACCAACATGAAAAAAATGGGTAAAAAATAAAATGTTATGAGAAACTTTTTATCGGTTGGCTAATTTATATTTTTTTCCTTTGGTGAAAATTTTGAAGGATATGAAATCCCTGTATTGAATGAACGGGAGATCCAGGCAGCAGCAGGAATGCTATTCCTCGCCACTTTTCTGTCGCTCATGTTTATTGTTTTCAAGGGAAACTTTGTCCCGATTAAGTACATCATCACTTTCTTCCTAACCGACTTCCTGATCCGTGTTTTTATTAGTCCCAGGTTTTCACCTTCACTCATTCTCGGGCGCTGGATTGTTCGTAACCAAACCCCTGAATATGTGGGTGCTGCACAGAAAAAGTTTGCCTGGATCATTGGTGTTGTGCTTGCTGCTGCTATGTTTGTCTTTTTTATTATCGTGAATGCATATAGCGTGTTTACCGGTATTATTTGTCTGATTTGTTTGATATTCCTTTTCTTTGAATCAGCTTTCGGGATTTGCCTGGGGTGCAAATTATATCCCTTATTTTTCAAGGACAAGGTTCAATACTGCCCGGGTGAGGTTTGTGATGTAAAAAACAAACAGGAAATACAGAAAACAACCTGGAGCCAATTCCTGGCATTACTGGTGTTTGTGGGATTCATCTTGCTTACTGTTTACCTGATGAATGATCACTTCAGTGAAAAACCTTATGATTTGTTTGCCGGGAAAGGTGCCGAGCAGACCTTCTAGGCATGTTCAATGGATTCCTGCATGGCTTATGCACCATGTAAACCAGCGTGGATTGCTTCTTTCTGGCTTTGCTCTGACAAGGAATGGGTTGGTGTTAAAATTTAACCACTTTAATTGCCTCTAAATGTCCATCGGCAATTATATTTAAAATGTAAAGGCCGGATTTCATTCCCGAAAACCTGAAGACATGCTGTTTTTCATCGACCATGGTTTCACTCATCACTTTTTCACCCAGCATGCTGTAAACTTCAACCAGAATTTTGCTATAGAGCTTTTCGCCCTTCTGCTCCAGGACAAAATTGCCTGGTGTGGGGTTTGGATAGATTGAGAAATTGGTCTCCCCACGTCTGACCATAGATTCTGATTCTCCAGTTGATAAGTTGACTGGAACAATATCCTGATAACGATAGAAATTTTGTTTGGTCGCAGTTACCTTGACCTGTGATCCAACGGGAATTATAGGAATAGGAAGTGAAACAGGACCACTCGCACTACCAAAACCTGTTGCAAGGATCTGATTATCCATCGTCAGGGCAATGAAAGCACTGTCGTTGGTTTGTATTGAAAAAGTGGTAGCACCATAAATAATTTCCTGGTCATGGGTAACAGTAAGTTGTTCAGGTATCTCGTTATAAATTACCTGGAAAGCATCCCCAAACATATGAAATAAACGGTAGGTGACTACTTTGTAATCGGAACTGTAGGGCCAGCTTGACTGTTGCAGAAAATATTTCCCCCCGGCAGATCCAAAAGCCGGCATGACGCCACGGGATGCAGGGGTGGAACCTTCATTTGGCATAAAGTCGGGCCACATATTGTCAAACATTCCCCAAACATAAGTGTCATTAAAAAATGAATAGGAGACTTCACTTGGACAAACAAGGCCAAGGGCCCCAGCATTATGCCCATTGTTAACATAACGATGAAAGTGCTCACCGAAACTATTGCTCGTACGCTGATAGGCTCCTGTTTGACAATTAATGGAGAAAACAAAAGGCAGGTCGGTATTTGTCAATTCATTAATATTTGTGATGGAATATGCTGGTTCGCCCCAGGAATCATAAAAACCATGATCACGGTGCAGAATCATGAATGCGCCGGAATCAATTGCCTGGTTAATTTCAGCTGCAGTGCCTCCATCCCATCCACCTAAAGAATCTGGGGTTTGGGGAATATAATTAAGTCCGGCGGGACCGAAATAATCCAAAATGGTATTGGTATTGGTAGCTGTTGACCAGATTGAGCCAGGCGTTCCTTCATAAATTTCATTAATTCGTCGCGGGTGTTTACCTTGCACCTGGGAGAAATAACCTCCTACAATTTCTGAGCATAGTTGAAACCACCTTTCTGTCTGCCATCCCATGGAGGTTATCGGCTTATCATAAAAGTGGGGATTGGTAGGAGGATTGCGCTCATATTCCATGAATTTGGTGACCATGATCTGCAATTGCAAGGCATCGTTGGCTGTAATTCTTGAAAAGACTATATCAGGCAGCTCGTCACCGGTAACATCAGCAAATTTATTATCAGATGCATAATTTGGATATCCTTCAGGGTGGGCATGCAGTCGAGAAATGATATTCTTTGTTCCGTCAGTACCATAATCCCCGAGGATCAGACAAGCAACCGGCTTAATGGTCCAGGTGTTATATGCACTGTCAATGAATGTTTCAATAGCGGCCACAGTATTGCCTCCAACCTCATCAATGTTGAATACTTTGGTTAGAATTCCTTGTTCTGTTCGGAATTTACATATAGAATCTGCCCACATCAGGAAATCAGGTCCTGTTGGACTCAGGATGATGTACTCACATTCATTGAGCACAGGACCTTTCCCGAAGGATTGAAAGCGCGCATTGTAATCTATTAAGGGTAAACAGGAATAATTAAGCAGGTTATCCTCTAAGATAGGATCCCACCAAAGGCTGCGAAATTCATTGTTGCCAAATTGACCATTGCCACCTTCGAAGGTTAGTTCTACCTCGATGTTTTTATAAACCACAAGATCTTTTGTCACAGGGTTATATTGAAACGGAGTTATACCAAGGATTACAGCATCGACACCACGAACTTGGGTAACCTCGGAAATTAAAACAGGTGAATCCGGGTATAGTGCATTTCTGGAATATACCTGCATATTTTTCACATATTCAACCGGGCGGGTATCATTATCGAGAGGGATACGAGGAGCAGGCACAATGTCTACATTATGTATGATTTCAGTTTGCTGAGCTGTGATTCTGAACTTTGGACTGGATCCGTGCGGGATGGCGATGTATTTACCTTTTCCCGGCAGGTTAGGCATCCCTTCATCATTGAAAAGGAATGTTCCTGGCAGGTTGATATATTTCATCACAGTCCCATGCAACATCTGATCTTCAAGAGAAAACGAGGGTAATGCATATCGAACAGTAACTGATTCAGGCTTTGAATCAATGAGGTTAAAGCCGGCTTTGCCTGCAACATCAGTGTAATTGAATTGTTGCGCAATTAAACTCATTGTAACAAAAAGAAACATTGACAGGAAAAATGTAAATTTTCTCATTGACTTAATTGTTAAAGGGGTTAGGATAGCTTGTCCTTGAAGTGGCAGGATCACCTGACCACAAAGAGCCGGTTTAGATAGAATCCTTTATTGATCTAATAATTGATACATAAACGGGTTTAATACTACAGGCTTCAAAAGTTCAATTCCAAGCGGCCTATGTAATTAACCCCTTAATTGTCTGAAATATACAAAGAAATATAATGAAAAGCAAGAGGTAAGAACCTCAGGAGATGCAATCCTTGTTTGAATTGAAAAGTGATGAATCTTATAAGCTTTTGATAAAAAAGTGTAAGGGCTTATCCAAAATAAGCAGGCACTTTTGTGCCACAATAAACGTGCTACATTTCTAACTACTGATCGCATGAAAACTTCCAAAATTCTGACAATAGGGTATATCACAGAAAATGATATTCCTGTCGGAATGATTGGAATGATTACTGCATCCCCAACTACCCAAACTGCCAATTCTTCTTTTTTTAAAGAGGAAAAAATCGTGATCAAGGAGCTTCCAGTTGACATATATGCTGTCTCTGTCACTCCCTTTCTTCCAATACTGCTTGTAACTCATACAAATGCTCACGCTTCCAACCGGTTAGAAACCTATGTTGGAATCAGTGCACTGTAACTGATCTACTAGTTCCTCAGTCACGAGAAAGGCCGTCATAAACTGACGGCCTTTTATTTTTATTGTTAAGTATTATAGCATTTTTTTTTGACAATCTTTTCATTTTCAGGGCAATGGAATTACATTCTAGTATGCAAAATCTGTGTATATAATTTCATACAACTTCGCAAATATTATAAACAATGACGAGAATAGTGTAATACCACTCCTGATAGCTAACTGTACTTTTGTCGGTATGCTAATGCCCCTCAATTGACAATACTTGAAATACTAACTCACAACTGTTAAAACTAAAAGCTATGAAAAAATTAATTTTCGCATTTGCAATTCTGGTATTGATACTGGAAACCGGATGCAACAATAAGGAACAGGAATTCGCTTCCATGCAATTCAAAAATGACAGCCTGGCTGAAATAAGCGCTTCCAAAGATCAAATGATGATAGAATTTGTAAGTGCTTTTAATGAAATTCAGGCCAATCTTGATTCTATCAAAGTGAAAGAGAAAATTATCGGTAAAGCTTCTGGTACCGGATCTGAAATAAAAGTAAAGATGAAAGATCAGATTAATAGTGATATAAACCTGATATACAAATTACAGGAAGATAGTAAGGCGATGATTGCTTCACTCAGGTCCAAACTGAAGAAATCAGGACTTCAGGTAGCAGAACTCGACAAGATGATTAATAATTTATCAAAGCAGATTGAAGAGAAAGATGTACAAATCGCTTTGCTTAATACTGATCTGTCAAAAGCCAATGTACAGGTTACAGACCTGAAGAGTCAAGTAGTTGATCTTAACTCCAATATAGGTAATCTAAGCGTGCAAAACGAAGAAAAGCAGAAGGTAATTGAAGAAAGGACAACTGAACTTAATACAGCTTATTATATCGTTGGTACGACTGATTACCTGAAAGAAAAGAAAATCGTGTCTAAAGAAGGTGGTTTCATAGGCCTGGGTAAAACCAAGGAACTTACACCTGAAGTAGATAAAGGCAATCTGACAAAGATTGATGTCACTCAATTGGACGCGATTCCAATTATGAAAAGTAAAGCTACTTTACTTACAACTCACCCAAAGAATTCTTACCGTTTGACTGGAAAACATGCCTCAGATAGCTTGATTATTACTGATAAGAAGGAATTCTGGAGCTTGTCGAAGGTGCTTGTGCTCAATGTTAAATAATACAACATATTTATAAGTGTAGACCTGACAGGTTTTTAAACCCTGTCAGGTTTATTTTTTTTGGTGATTGGGCTGCAGGAGGTAAACGATTGAAGATATAATATTTATCTCTGTCAGGCAGGCAGGTAAACGCTAAATGTAGAACCAATACCGGGTTTACCTTCCGCTACAATATAACCATTATGGTTCTCGGCTATTTTTTTGCAGATAGATAGTCCGATACCTGTGCCGACATACTTTGGATCATTCAGCAAGCGGTGGAATAGGATGAAAATTTTTTCTGCGTATTCTTGTTCGAAGCCCAGTCCATTATCGGAAATAGAGATTTTATAATAATGTTTTCGTGAACTCGTGATAAACGGTGGGTACTGGCCTGGACTTAGTTTCTCGCATTCAATTCTGAGAATAGGGGGCACTTCAGGTTTACTGTATTTCAGGGCATTACCAATAAGGTTTACAAATAATTGTTGGATCTGAAAAGATATCACTTTGAGAACAGGCAATTGAAATTTATGAATTATTGCATTCTTTTCTTCGATTTCATGAATGAGTTCCTGGGTTGCATTCTCAAGTAATTGGTTTAAATCCGATTTTTCAAATATCTTTTCTGATTTATTGGTGCGGGAGAATAGCAGCAGGTCGTCGATAAGAATTCGCATTTTGTTGGCGGAGATATCAACCTTGGATAAATACTCTTGTGCCTGTGCAGAAAGTTTCAGCCGCTCCTCAGTATTGATTCGCGAGACAAAGGTTTGAATTTTTCTGAGAGGCTCCTGCAAGTCATGGCTCGCCACCCTGTTAAAGGATTCCAGCTCCCTGATGCTTTGTTCCAGTTCCCTGTTCCGCTCTTCCAGGGCTATATTGCTGAGGTGAAGATTAGTAATGTCCTTCACAATCTCAATATATAGGTTGCTGCGGGTGTCGGAAATAAATTTCCCCAATGATGTGAAATACCTGAGCTCTCCATCCTGGCGGATGATGCGATAAAACCTGGGTTCAGTCTTTTCCGCGATAGATGCATGATTGGCAACCTGTCCCACATTTAACCTGTCATCGGGATGTACATACTGCAAGTAGTTCTCAATAGAGGGTTTAAATGATTGCGGTTCACAACCTAGTAAACGGTAGAGGTTGTCAGAGTAGTTCAACGTTCGGGTCGAAAGGTTCCATTGAGTGACACAAAAGTCACCTATTATCTCTGCTTGCCGAATCGATTCATTGGAAATCAGGAGCTTCTTGTTTGCTTTTCGTAGGATTGTTAAGTCTTTGCTTATCTTGAAGAACGACAATAAAAAGACAATGAGCGAAAAAATGGCAAAAAGAAAAGTAGAAATGGGGGAGAAAATGACCTCTTCATCATACTTTTCCTGGTGGGTATTGAAATAGGAGATTTCCAGGTCTTCCATTTTGTTGACCTGTTTCCTGATTCCATCCATTACTTCCTTACCTGCCAGCATATTGTCATTCATCAGGTCTTTGGTTTCAGTTTTCAGGGCAATGCTTTCCAAAGAAAGGGCCATGTACTTTAATCTGGCATATATCAACTGTAGGAGAACCTCAAGATTGGCTTGCTGCTGCTGGTTTTCGAGAGTAAGTGCTTTCAATTTGATATAAGCCGTATAAACTTCATCCTGAGCCTTTCGATAAGGTTGGAGATAGCTGCTGTTCCTTGTGATGATATAGCCGTAATGCCCGGTCTCAGCATCCTTCAACATTGAGAGGACATGTTCGAGCTGGTATTGCACCTGGTAGGAGTGAACCAGCAGCCTGGTGGATTCATTGAGGGCTTTTGTGTGCTTGTAGGTGATGCTGGAGATGTAAAAAAGCATCAGCATAGAAAGCATGAATAGCACTTTTATATAAACGGAAGTGTTCAGTATCGATTTTAGCTTCATAGCCTTTTACCGGATTAAAGACTTAAAAGATAAGTATCCCGGTTCAATCCGGAAGTTTGATATTGCCAGTTAATTGTGATAACTTGTTCCAGTATTTTAATAAGGGTGTTAAAATTGCTGGGTTTCTTAATGTAAACATTGGCCCCTTTCACAAAAGTTTCTTCAATATCTTCCTCTGAAGCTGATGTAGAATAAATGGCTATGGCCATTTCACCAAGATGATCCATTAGCTTAATTTCCTCAAGGCATTCAAGCCCTGATTTACGGGGCATGTTCAAGTCAAGAAATAAGATGTTTGGGCTCTTACTGGTATATTTCCTTAAATAGGCCATCAATTCAACCCCATCATTGACAGTTTCAACAACGGTTTTTATTTTTATTTCTTTAAAAGCATCCTGGAAGAAGATCCGATCGTCTTCATCGTCGTCAGCCAGCAAAACATGTATAAAGTCTTTTGACATAATTTAAGCCTCTGTTTTATGTGATAAAGAGTATTTAAGAGATAGTAATTGCCTTGTTTTCTCTCTTTTTATTGATGATTCTCTGGAACGCTGAAGGAGTGATCCCTGTTATACTCTTAAACTGGTTGCTGAAATAGGCCACACTACTGTAATTTAACATATAAGCGATTTCTGTGAAAGTATATTCATTGGTACTGATTAACTGCTTGGCTCTTTCAGCCTTTTGAAGGAGTATATAGTTTTCAATTGAAGTGTAAGTGACTTCTGAAAATACCGCCGAAAGATACGCATACCTTTGCTTTAACTTCTCCGACAAGTAATTGGAATTGGAGGTTGGAAGCTTTTCATCCCGATTAACCATCTCAAAGATGGTGTCTTTAATTCTCTGAACAAGGACACTTTTTTGTGTTTCTATTATCTCAATTCCGTATTCACTGAGAGAAGCACTGATTTCACGGATGGTTTCGCCCGATACCGAGTCACCTACTTCCAGCTCATTCATACCTGTTTGGGAAAAATTTATCTGCAATTTTTCCAATTGCTCCTGTATGATTTTTTTAAAAGCAAGGCTGGAATCAAATTTCAGGTACAGCTTCATCGATGATCGCTTTAATAAATTTGTGAGAAATATAACAACTAATGGTAATCTATTACTCCATGAGGCTAAAATAAAAGTACTCAATAAATATGCTCCTTCAGGTGATTTAGTTTTTTACTAGATGATTAAGTTCTGTTAGACATAGAAAATGTCCGTAGTAGGAAGCTACGGACATAGGGGACCTTATCATTCAAAGTAAGATTATGTTGATAAGGGTATATGCAGGGGCAAAAATTGCTTATTAAATGGTAGTAAGTACATGATTGATTTTAGTTAAAGTATTCTTTGATGCTTATGATTTTTATTGAATCTTTTTTAGCCTTAAAAATGAACCGTGGGTTCTTGACTATTGATACTTATTTTTGAGAAGGTTTCAAATAATTGCCCCCTGAATCAAAAACAAGATCCAGACCTTTGATACTCACGACATATTGTGATTTCCCACCTTTCTTTGTGATTTTACTAGCTTTTTTAATAGTGCCATCCTGGTGATTATCGTTGATGTATTTGAGTGTCGTAGTAGGAAGTTGTGTAATGGTCACCTGTTCTTCCCTTAGTTGCTGCTTGCCGGCAGCATTGTAAGTAACAATTCTTTCCAGTTCATTCTCTTTGTAATTAGCTGAATAGGAATCTGCAGTTTGTTTCCATTCAACGTTGTTGATTTTTGGATAACTCCTGCTAAATGCTTTTTGAATGGTAGCAGGTACTTCTGCTTTTACCAAATCCTGGGCATAAGAAGTGGATATAAATCCGACTATTGCCATTATATAAATTAGAGTTTTCATGTTGCTTAGTTTATGAATAATTTCAGACACAAAACTAAAGCCATATACAGTGATAGATGTTACACAATTTCTCCAATTTCTTATATCATTTACTGAGAAAAGACTTATGCACAATCATAGCAGGATTGCGAAGGCAAAGCGGATTAGAACGAATTATAAAGGGATGAGGAACTTCTATTTTATGCAAACCTGCATCGTGTGCTATAGAAAGTTTTCCTCCAAACAGCAAAAACCAGAGATTGTTATTACCCGAGATTTACACCAAATAAATATCCAACCAATGCAGTTAATCCCATGGCAGCTGTTCCCCAAAATGTAATCCTGATGACTGCTTTACTTACACTTGAACCTCCTGTTTTAGCTGCTAGTGCACCCAGGAGAATGAGAAAAATGATAGCGAAAACATAAAGTGAATACTCCATATACTTTAAAGGCAGAAAAAGAGTAACTAAAAGTGGAAGAATTCCGCCCACTGTGAAAGATGCCCCGGATGCTAAAGCTGCCTGTATAGGTTTGGCCTGAGAGATTTCATTAATACCCAATTCATCTCTCATATGTGCACCTAAAGCATCATGATCCGTTAACTCTTTTGCAACTGTCAATGCCGTTTCTTTCTTCAACCCTCGTTTTATATAAATTTCTGCCAGTCGTTCCATTTCCAGTTCAGGCATATCTTCTAATTCCTGATTTTCCCGCTGGATATCTGCCTTTTCAACATCTGTTTGGGAACTAACAGATACATATTCTCCGGCAGCCATTGATAGTGCCCCGGCAACCAGTCCGGCAACTGTTGCCAGAACAACCGGTTCTCTAAATTCACTTGCAGCCGCAATTCCAATGGCAAGACTGGCTGTTGACAGGATGCCATCATTTGCCCCAAGGACTGTCGCCCTAAGCCAATTACTACGCTGCACGTAATGAGGCGCCATGTAATCCTCTGTACTTTTTGTCATATTCAGTGATTCTTTACTGTATTTCTTTTGTAAACAAAAACACGCCTCCACCTTGCTTCAACGTCATCTCATTGATCTCCGGATCAAATTCCATGATTATTCCTGCAGGGTCAAATTTGAATTTGTCTTTTTCGAATATTTCGAGGGGAAAGGAAGATTGTCCAGTTGCTTGTGCAATAAGTACTGTGTTTTCTTTTGTAATGCTAATCTTCAGAGGTAGTTGAGCAGATGAATATACACCCAGGTATTTATCCAGATCAGTTGATGATAAAGTGAGTCCGGGGTTTGTGGCAAATGTTGGGATGTTATATTCCTTATTGAACACAATACTTAACACACCAATGAGAATATCATTCAATGGATAGGATTGTCCGTTGGTACAGTAAGATATAGCAATACTATCTTCTGGAAAGTAACCTAACATTGAAGCAAAGGCATCTATACTTCCATTATGACCCAGGGCTTTTTTTGTATAAAAGGGAATTTGAAACATCCCCATTCCATAACCATCATGAATGGTTTTCATCTGATTTAAACTACTTTGAGAAATTAACTTTAAAGAAAATAATGCTTCAATAAAACTGGTTAAATCAGTTGGTGTAGAAACTATCGAGCCTGCACCACCGGGAATGCTCATATCGGTTTCAGGTGCTTGAATCCATTGGCTTAAGAGCTGATAGGAATAACTTTCATTATGATTGATATTAGTTTTATTTCCAATATATGTACTTGAAAGTCCAACTTTGGAAGTGATTCTTTCCTCCAGGCTTTTTGAGTATGGTTGATGATCCACTTTTTCAATGATATAGCCTAAAACGACATAATTGGTATTGCTATAGTCTGCTTTTTCATCAGGCTCAAAATCAACTTTGTCCTGAGAAAATATAGCCAGCATTTCTTCCTGTGTTTTTGGCTGTGTCATCCAGTTCAAATACTCTTTGTCATTTGTGAAATTATGCCAGCCACTCCTATGGTTTAGCAGGTTCGAAATTGTAACAGCACTGGCATTAGGAAGGTTTGGAAAATAAGTGTCAATGGTTGTTGTGAGATTAAGTTTTCCTTCTTCAATGAGCTGAAAAATCATAACAGAGGTGAACATCTTCGTAATTGAACCTATCCTGTATTTTGTGTGAATGGTTGAAGGTTTTCTTTCATTCCCGGCCAGCGCACAAAAGCCAATTGCCCTGCTGTATAAAACTTCTCCTTTTTTCGAAATCGTCAGACTGCCCATAGCTTTTTCTTTTTCTGCAAGAATGTTGAAAAGGCTATCCAATTTAGACTTGTTTATATTTTGAGAATATAAAGTCCCGAGAGCAATTCCGAAGAACAGGAAAGCTGTAAAGATTATCTTTTTCATTTGATGTTTTTTTTTGCTTTTAAAATGATTTCAATTATTCTAAAGGTAGTCATTCAATTAAATCATAAGGATTTGAATAAAATTTCAGAAATTGATTACATCCTTTACACTGTTTCCATTATCATTTTGGATAGTCTTAATGTCCTACTCTTCAGTAGTAAAAGTAATGGTTATTCCGTATGTATTTTGTTCAATAATTCTATGTTATTCGCGGTAAGAATGATAAAGAAGCCGCTTGCCGAAGGTAGAAATCTTATGAAGAGATTGGTAGGGACGGAAACATGAGGTGGACTGACTCTCGTTTTGCAGGATTTTAAATGTAGAGTAGTTAACAGAATAGAGAGTCCTTACTTACTGGTTTCTTGGTGTTTAATTGATTGATAAATAAAACAACCTGGTGGCTTTTATAATGGAATATCTAAGATAAGTTGGATGGAGTAAAACCTGTAGATATCCGATGGGCTTTATGGTTGGAAAATTCGAATAGGTTGCTGATGCTGCTTTTACGACAGGAAAAAAAGATGTTCTGTTTCTTAAGGAAACATTGTAAGCCAATGTTTAGCAGCATCCTTCGTGCTGAACACTTTCAGAGAATAATTGGGATGCTTAATCATCATACTTGCCAGTATTGTATAAGCTGTGTTGGTGGGATCAGAGTGAACCACAGCATGCCTGATAGATGAATATTTCTTTACCACTTTATCCAGCCGCTCAGTAATTATTTCAATGTCTGAGACTTTAAACACTGCTTTTGAAGAGGTTGCATCTTCCAGGACTTTCAGATCTCTCGGCAAATCCTCGGCTTGTTCCAGGTAAGAAACTCCGTTTAACATGTTTTCAAGGTCAATATCCCCTATGGTTGTTACATAAAGTATATTGTTAATAGTATCCATTTTTTTTGTACCATACATGAAATATGATGTTATGAAATTGATATTCTTACCAGGAAGCATTATAAAGATAATGCATTTTTTGGCAGAAGTCAATGGATTCCAACAATTTCTTCTATGTCCTTGTTTTGTCTATATTATTCTGCCTGGAAATTTTTTAATGATTACTTGAAGTTGATCGACAGATTGTAAGGACATTAAGTTTGCAATTGGTGATGTTTGGTAAGGGTTATAATAGTCAGAATATATTGGGTATTAGTGCAGCACTTTCAAATTATTATAAAAAATGAGCCCACTCTCTTAAACATTTTTGGCACATGTTAACCCACCTCCAACTTCGCTCTTTAATATGGGTTTTAGATGTTAACAATTTGAATATGAATTGTTAAGTGAGTTTTCACGCATTGTTAGTTGTTTATAAATGAAATTTTCTGCAGCTTAGAATCTGATAAGTTAGGGTAACTTAGAAAGTAATTATTGTCACGCAAGTTTTTTGGGTATTTTTTTATTTTTTTAGGCTCTATAAGTATCATATAATCAGATAGATAAAAAATATTTTTAATTCTGATAAAACCTATTTGAGGTAGGGCTATAAACAAATGTCTTAGCATTTTTTCTCGCGGCTGGGGCAAGCCTGCTTCTTTACTTGGCAACTCACTCTACTAGAAGACTACTAATCGACTGAAACTCTATCATGAAGACTAGGCCTACTCACACTACTAAAGACTGCATTTCTGTTAAGCAAACACACAATCTTGAACTCCCTGAAACAGGAGTTGCAGTAAAGAAAACACCCCAAAAATACAGCTTTACCTTTTTGCTTGTTGTTGCCATTCAACTCATCCTTCTGAATGGAAATGTTTCAGCAGCCAAGTACTATATTTCGCCGACAGGTAATGATAACAATACCGGCACGATCACCTCTCCCTTCTTTAATCTGAATAAAGCCTGGACAAAGGTTTCAGCCGGTGACACCATTTACGCAAGGGGAGGAGTGTACAATTATACTGTAGTTCAAAGGATTCAGAACAAAAGTGGCACAGCCGCCAATCCTATTAAAGTATGGGCATATCCTGGAGAACGTCCGGTTTTCAATTTTGGGACAGCAGGATTTACAGGAACAACTATTGCATTCGCAACCGGATGGTCCAGCTATCTTCATGTCAGGGGTCTCCGTATCACTAATGTGCCTCAGGTGGTCGATGCAAATATCGGCTTCATGCTTGCTTCAAGTACTAATAATTGCACGATAGAGTATTGTGAGATTGACCATATCGGTGGATATGGATTGACCATTTCAAGCAACTGTGATAATAACCTCATCCTTAATTGCGACAGCCATCATAATGAAGACCCTTTATCGAGTATTCCTTATGATGGATCCAATGGATTCGGGATGACTAATAATACAACTTCTGACAATAATATTTTTCGGAATTGCCGTTCCTGGTTCAATAGTGATGATGGATTTGATTTCTTTGGTTCAAACACTTACGTGGAGTTGGATAATTGCTGGTCATTTCTGAACGGATATTCACCTGTTAACATGACTCACACCGGAAATGGGAGTGGTTTCAAATTAGGCCCGAATACTAATGGTGTTCTTACTACTCACCTCCGTAAACTTACCAACTGTTTATCATTTGATAATTATCTCTGCGGTTTCGACGAGAATTTCAATAGCAACGGATTAAACCACTTCCCAAGCACTTTATACAATTGCACTGCATTCAGAAATGGAGACTGCGGCTTCTATTATCAAAAGTTTGCCGACATCCACATCCTGAAAAATAACCTTGCTTATCTGAATGGTACAAATTACCTGATTAATGCAGCATCTATCCAGACTAACAATAGCTGGAATCCGGGTGTCACAGTGAGTGCCGCCGATTTCATCAGTCTGGATACTGCCGGGATGTCAGGTGCCCGTCAATCTAATGGGAACCTTCCTTCTTTGAATTTTCTGCATCTTGCTTCCACTTCTGATCTTATTAATGCTGGAGTTAATGTAGGTTTACCTTTCAATGGAAGTGCTCCGGATATTGGATGCTTCGAATATCTAATTACAGGAAACCAATATCCTGTAATTGCGCCTCAAACTTTCTCTATTGCTGAGAATTCAGTAAATGGTACCCTCGTTGGTACCGTTGTGGCTTCTGATCCGGATGCCGGACAAACACTTACCTATTCCATTTTTTCGGGGAATACCAATACGGCTTTTGCTATTAATGCATCCACAGGAGCCTTAACAGTCGCTAATTCTGCTGCTCTGAATTTTGAAACAATTCCTTCTTTTGCATTGATTGTTAAAGTGCAGGATAACGGAAGCGGAAGCCTTAGTTCACAGGCTACAATCACTGTTAATCTGACAAATCAGAATGAAGCACCCAATATTGCCCCTCAAACCTTTTCTATTAATGAAAATTCTGCCAATGGTGCTACTGTTGGCACAGTGGTAGCGTCTGACCCAGATGCAGGCCAGGTGCTTACCTATTCAATCCTTTCAGGGAATACAAGTGGAGCTTTCACTATTAATGCTTCAACAGGTGTGCTTTATGTAGCCAACACAACAGTCCTCAATTTCGAATCAATTCCTTCATTTGCCCTGGTGATTAAAGTTCAGGATAATGGTGCCGGAAACCTGAATAACCAGGCAACGATGACTGTGAACCTTGTTAATGTCAATGAAGTGCCTGTTATAGCCAATCAATCATTCTCTATCAATGAGAATTCTGTCAACGGAACTGCTGTTGGCACAGTGGTAGCCACCGACCCTGATGCAGGTCAGACACTCACTTATACTATTCTCTCAGGAAATACTTCCGGTGCATTTGCAATAAATGCATCAACAGGAGCATTGACTGTTGCCAATTCCACAGCCCTGAATTTTGAAAGTACTCCGGCATTTTCCCTGGTGGTTAAAGCACAGGATAATGGAACAGGGAGTCTGAGTTCCCAGGCCACGGTTACTGTCACAGTGTTAAATGTGAATGAAGTGCCGGCTATCTCTAATCAAACTTTCTCTATTAATGAGAATTCAGCAAATGGAACCAGTGTTGGTACTGTGGTGGCAACCGATCCTGATGCCGGGCAAACGCTAACGTATTCCATTCTATCAGGCAATACCTCCGGGGCCTTTGCTATTAATACTTCCACCGGGGCTCTGACTGTGGCCAGTTCAGTTGCGCTTAACTTTGAATCAATCCCTTCCTTTTCCCTGGTTATAAAAGTTCAGGACAATGGTACCGGGAGTTTGAGCTCCCAGGCAACTATTACAGTAAACCTTCTGAATGTCAATGAAGCACCTGTTATAGCGAATCAGGCTTTTTCCGTAGCCGAGAATTCTGCTAATGGCACAGGCGTTGGTACAGTGGTTGCTTCTGATCCTGATGCCGGACAAACCTTAACATTTTCAATCTTATCGGGGAATACATCGGGTGCCTTTGCTATCAATGCCTCCACTGCCGCAATTACAGTTGCCAACTCTGCAGTACTGAATTTCGAATCTACACCCGCTTTTATACTTGTGGTCAAAGCACAGGATAATGGGACAGGTACTTTGAGCAATCAGGCAAATATCACAATCACACTGACTGATGCCAATGATTCTCCTGTCATAAACAATCAAACCTTTACTTTGGCTGAGAATTCAATAAATACAACCAATGTAGGTACTGTTGTTGCTTCAGATCCAGATGCAGGCCAGGTTCTGGCATATTCTATCCTTTCAGGGAATACGTTAGGAGCATTCACAATCAATGGCTCCACCGGAGCACTGACAGTTGCCAATTCAGCTGCTTTAAACTTTGAAACTACTCCATCCTTTTCTTTGATAATTAAAGTTCAGGATAATGGTGCCGGAAGTTTAAGTGCCCAGGCAACTATCACTGTTAATTTGACCAATGTAAATGAAGTGCCCGCCATTGGAAACCAGACATTTTCAATTGCTGAAAACGCTGCCAACGGGACAAATGTTGGAACTGTTGCAGCTTCAGACCCTGATGCCGGACAAACACTAACATATTCAATACTTTCAGGAAATACCTCGGGTGCTTTCGCTATTAATTCTACTAATGGTGCATTAACTGTTGCTAATTCCACTGCACTCAATTTTGAATCCACACCTTCATTTTCATTAGTTGTTAAAGTTCAGGATAATGGATCCGGTACTTTGAGTAATCAAGCTACTGTTACCGTCAATCTGACTGATACCAATGATTCACCGGTAATTATTAATCAAAGTTTCTCAATTGCCGAGAACTCTGCCAATGGAACTTCTGTTGGAGTAGTTATAGCATCAGACCCTGATGCCGGACAAACTCTTACGTATTCAATCCTTTCAGGAAACACTTCTGGTGCATTTGCCATTAATTCAGCAAGTGGTTCACTTACAGTTGCCAACAGCCCGGCATTAGATTTTGAATCCACTCCATCATTTGCTTTGGTGGTGAAAGTTCAGGATAATGGCACTGGTACATTGAGCAGCCAGGCAACGGTTACAGTTAATCTGACCAATGGCAATGATGCCCCTGTCATCGCAAACCAAACCTTCTCAATAGCTGAAAATTCTGCCAATGGTACAAATGTGGGCACTGTTATCGCTACAGATCCTGATGCCGGCCAAACCTTAACATATTCAATCTTATCTGGAAATACTGATGATGCATTTACAATCAATAGTACTTCAGGTCTTTTAACAGTTGCTAATGTAACTGCCTTAAACTTTGAAACCACACCTACATTTGCTTTAGTTGTTAAGGTTCAAGATAATGGTACCGGAAGTTTAAGCGCCCAGGCAACTATCACTGTAAATCTGACCAATGTAAATGAAGTTCCCTCTATTGGAAACCAGACATTTTCAATTGCCGAAAACTCTGCCAATGGAACAAATGTTGGAACCGTTGCAGCTTCGGATCCTGATGCCGGTCAGACACTTGCTTATTCCATTCTTTCAGGCAATACATCAGGTGCATTTGCAATTAGCACTACTACTGGTGCCCTAACAGTTGCTAATTCAACTGCACTGAACTATGAAACAACTCCCATTTTCTCATTGATAGTGAACGTACAGGATAATGGTACCGTCAGTCTGAGCAGCCAGGCAACCATAACAGTTAATCTGACCAATGGCAATGATGCCCCTGTCATCGCAAACCAAACCTTCTCAATTGCTGAAAATTCTGCTAACGGCACAAATGTGGGTACTGTCGTCGCTGCAGATCCTGATGCCGGCCAAACCTTAACATATTCTATCTTATCAGGAAATACTGCTGGTGCATTTACGATCAATAGTACTTCAGGTATTTTAACAGTTGCTAATGGAACTGCCTTAAATTTTGAAACCACACCTTCATTTGCTTTAGTGGTTATTGTCCAGGATAATGGTACCGGAAGTTTAAGCGCCCAGGCAACTATCACTGTAAATCTGACCAATGTAAATGAAGTTCCCGCTATTGGAAACCAGACATTTTCAATTGCTGAAAACTCTGCCAATGGAACAAATGTTGGAACCGTTGCAGCTTCGGACCCGGATGCCGGTCAGACACTTGCCTATTCCATTCTTTCAGGCAATACATCAGGTGCATTTGCAATTAGCACTACTACCGGTGCCTTAACAGTTGCTAATTCAACTGCACTGAACTATGAAACAACTCCCATTTTCTCATTGATAGTGAACGTACAGGATAATGGTACCGTCAGTCTGAGCAGCCAGGCAACGGTTACAGTTAATCTGACCAATGGCAATGATACCCCTGTCATTGCAAACCAGACGTTCTCAATTGCTGAAAATTCTGCTAATGGCACAAATGTGGGTACTGTCGTCGCAACAGATCCTGATGCCGGCCAAACCTTAACATATTCGATCTTATCAGGAAATACTGCTGGTGCATTTACGATCAATAGTACTTCAGGTATTTTAACAGTTGCTAATGGAACTGCCTTAAACTTTGAAACCACACCTTCATTTGCTTTAGTGGTTAAGGTTCAGGATAATGGTACCGGAAGTTTAAGTGCCCAGGCAACTATCACTGTAAATCTGACCAATGTAAATGAAGTTCCCTCTATTGGAAACCAGACATTTTCAATTGCTGAAAACTCTGCCAATGGAACAAATGTTGGAACCGTTGCAGCTTCGGACCCTGATGCCGGTCAAACACTTGCCTATTCCATTCTTTCAGGTAATACTTCAGGTGCATTTGCAATCAGCACTACCACTGGTGCCCTAACAGTAGCTAATTCTCCAGCTCTGAATTTTGAATCAAACCCATCTTTCTCGTTGGTTGTCAAAGTACAGGACAATGGAAGCGGAACCCTAAGTGCACAAGCTACCATTACTGTAAACTTATCGAATATTAATGAAGTACCTGTTATCAATAACCAGGCTTTCTCGATAATCGAGAACTCAGCCAATGGTACTAATGTTGGGACTGTGCTTGCCAGTGATCCGGATGCCGGACAAACTCTTTCCTATAGCATCCTGTCAGGTAATACTTCCAGTGCATTCAATATCAATTCAATTACAGGGGTAATTACAGTTGCTAATTCATCTGCTTTGAATTTTGAAACTACTCCATCCTATTCACTTGTTATCAAAGTACAGGATAATGGTGCCGGCCTATTGAACAGTCAGGCTGTTATTACCATCAACCTTACCGATGCAAATGATTTACCGGTTATTTCAAACCAAGCTTTTTCGATTGCTGAGAATTCATCAAACGGCTCCATTGTCGGAAACATTATTGCAACGGATCCTGATGCCGGTCAAAGCCTAACCTTTTCAATATTATCAGGAAATACTTCTTCAGCTTTTTCCATCAATACATCAACCGGTCAACTAACTGTTGCCAACTCATCGGTTTTAAATTTTGAAGCCATTCCTTCATTCTCTCTCCTTGTAAAGGTGCAGGACAATGGAACCGTTAGTCTTAGCTCACAAGCTATCATTACGGTTAATCTGAGTAATGTCAATGAATCCCCGCTTATCAGCAATCAATCGTTCACAATCAGTGAATCTGCTGCAAATACTTCAAATGTAGGCACAGTTGTAGCAACTGATCCCGATGCCGGACAATTATTAACTTATGCAATTCTGTCAGGAAACGCTTCCGGTGCATTTGCCATCAATATCTCAACAGGCCAGGTAACGGTTGCAAATAGTTCAGTTCTGGATTTTGAATCCACTCCCGTTTATTCCCTGATTGTTAAAGTAGAGGATAATGGCACTGTTGCACTAAGTAACCAGGCAACCATTACAATTTCACTTACTGATGCCAATGAGGCTCCTTTTATTGCTAATCAATCATTTAGCATAAGCGAAAATTCTGCTAACGGAACAATCATCGGAACTGTCAGCGCTTCTGACCCGGATGCAGGGCAAACACTTACTTATACTATCCTTTCAGGAAATACTGCCGGTGCTTTTACTATTAATGCAGCATCAGGTGAATTGAGTGTCGCTAATACCACTGCTCTTAATTTTGAGCAGGTACCGGTATATAGCGTAGTTGTTAAAGTTCAGGATAATGGTACTGTCAGTTTGAGTAACCAGGCTGCCATTACTATCCAGGTACTCGATATTAACGAAACTCCTTTGATCTCAAACCAGTCTTTTACTTTGAGTGAAAATGCATCAAATGGATACCCGGTTGGGACGGTTCTGGCAACAGACCCGGATGCAGGTCAAAGCCTGATGTATTCAATTTTGTCTGGCAATACTGATGGTGCATTCAGCATCAACGCTCTGTCAGGCACTATTTTAGTTGCGGATTCATCTGTTCTGAGTTTTGAAAACACTTCTTCTTATTCACTGATTATTAGAGTAGATGATAATGGAACTGTTTCCCTGAATAACCAGGCTACTATTACCATATCTATGACAGATGCGAATGAGGCCCCTGAAATCTCAAATCAAAGCTTTACCCTGTCAGAAAATTCTGCCAATGGAACAACAATAGGAACAATAATTGCCAATGACCCCGATGCCGGACAAACGCTCTCATATTTTATTTTATCAGGGAATACCTCAGGAGCATTTACTCTCAACCCTGTAACCGGGCAATTAACGGTTCTCAATTCGGCAGTTCTGAATTTTGAAGCTACTTCCTCATTCTCTTTATTGATTGAGGTTGAAGATAATGGCAGCGTATCCCTGAGCAGCCAGGCCACCATCACCATTTCGCTCACCGATGTAAATGAATCCCCGAATATCAGTAATCAGTCCTTTAGCATTGCTGAGAATTCGATGAATGGAACCTCAGTAGGAGTAGTTGCCGCCTCCGATCCGGATGCAGGTCAGACATTAGCTTATTCTATCCTGTCGGGAAATACATCGGGTGCTTTTGCCGTCAATACTACCACAGGTGCAATCACAGTAGCCAATTCGGCTGCCATGAACTACGAAATAAACCCTGTTTTCAACCTGAGTATTCAGGTACATGATAACGGCATCGGCAGCCTTAGCAGCCAGGCAGTAATTACGATCAACCTTGTGAATGCCAATGAAGCCCCAGTAATTAGTAATCAGTCATTCAGTATCGCAGAGAACTCAACCAACGGGACCACTGTGGGAACAGTATCAGCTACAGATCCTGATGCCGGTCAAACCCTAACCTACAGCATTCAATCTGGAAATTCATCCTCTGCATTTGCACTTAATACAACCAGTGGCTTACTAACAGTATCCAACAGTGCTGCACTTGATTTTGAAACGACTCCTGTTTATTTGCTAATCGTAAAGGTGCAGGATAATGGAACAGGAAGCTTAAGCAGTAATGCAACAGTAACAGTAACGCTGCAAAATGTCAATGATCAACCCCAGGTTAATGACCAGGTATTTGCAGTAGCAGAAAATGCAGCCAATGGGACGAATGTTGGAATTGTCACAGCTACAGATCCTGATGCCGGTCAGCAACTTAGCTATAGCATTCTTTCGGGTAACACTGATGGTGCCTTTACAATTAATACAACCACGGGAGCCCTGACTGTAGCCAATACATCAGCTCTTGACTTTGAGATCAATCCAGCGTTCATCCTGTCAGTAAATGTACAGGATAATGGAACCGGCACTTTATCTGACCAGGCAGATATTACTATCAATATTGTGAATGGGAATGAGCCCCGGTCATCCAACCACAGGCATTCTCAACACTGGAACACCAGGTAGTCGGAACCATTGTAAGTACAGTAACCGCTTCAGATCCGGATCCTGGTCAGTCAGTAACTTTCGCTATAACAAGCGGAAACTTGGGGAATGGATTCAGTATCAATACAAATACCGGGGTGTTAACGATCAATAATCCTGCAGCAGTTTGTTTTGAAGGTAATCCCATATTCCTTCTGAATGTGCAGGTAACAGATGAATTGAATCTCACAGAGCAGGCATTGGTTACGGTAAATGTTCAGGATATCAATGAAGCCCCGGTTTGTCAGGGTCAATCCTTTACTATAAATGAAAATTCAGCCGTAGCAACGTCAGTAGGTACAGTTGTAGCCACTGATCCGGATTTCAATCAGAACCTCAGCTTTTCAATTGGAGCAGGCAATACAGCTAATGCCTTTGCCATCGATGGTTCTACAGGTCTGATAACGGTGAACAACAGTGCAGTGCTGGATTTCGAGACAACACCTGTCTTTACACTGACCATTAATGTAGTGGATGATGGACTGGGAACTCTTTCTACCAGTTCACAGGTTACCATCTCCCTGGCCGATGTAAATGAATCACCTTTAGCCAATGACCAAACCTTTTCGGTACAGGAATTTTCAGCACTGGGTACCTCGGTGGGAATGATAACTGCCACTGATCCTGACGCAGGACAAAGTCTGACTTACAACTTATTGAGCAGTATCCCCGGAGAAGCTTTCTCGCTGAACACAACAACAGGAGAATTAACTGTTTCTGATCCCGCTTTGCTGGATTCCTATACCCACCCGGTATTTGAGCTTCAGATAGAAGTGCTGGATAATGGCAGTGGATTACTGTCTGACCAGGCTACAATTCTTGTCTATGTACAACAAGGCCCCAACCTGGCCCCGGTAATTGCCAACCAAAGCTTCAGCATTGCTGAAAACTCACTGACAGGCACTATCATTGGCAATGTTGTTGCCAGTGATCCCAATACAGGTCAACAAATCAGTTACACAATACTTTCCGGGAATACCTCAGGTGCGTTTTCTATCAACCCGGCCACCGGACAATTGACAGTTCTCAATTCGGCAGTTCTGAATTTTGAAGCTACTTCTACCTTCTCATTATTGATTGAGGTTGAAGATAATGGCAGTGTATCCCTGAGCAGCCAGGCCACCATCACCATTTCGCTCACCGATGTAAATGAATCCCCGAATATCAGTAATCAGTCCTTTAGCATTGCTGAGAACTCGATGAATGGAACCTCTGTAGGATTAGTTGCCGCATCTGATCCGGATGCAGGACAAACTTTAGCCTATTCTATCCTGTCAGGAAATACATCGGGTGCTTTTGCCGTCAATACTACCACAGGTGCAATCACAGTAGCCAATTCGGCTGCCATGAACTACGAGGTGAACCCTGTTTTCAACCTGAGCATTCAGGTACAGGATAATGGCATCGGTAGCCTTAGCAGCCAGGCAGAGATTACGATCAACCTTGTGAATGCCAATGAAGCCCCAGTAATTAGTAATCAGTCATTCAGTATCGCAGAGAACTCCGCCAACGGGACCATGGTTGGAACCGTAACAGCAACAGATCCTGATGCCGGTCAAACCCTAACCTACAGCATTCAATCAGGAAATTCATCCTCTGCATTTGCACTTAATACAACCACAGGTGTACTGACAGTCTCCAACAGTGCTGCACTTGATTTTGAAACGACTCCTGTTTATTCCCTGATCGTAAGGGTACAGGATAATGGAACAGGAACTTTAAGTAGCAATGCAACAGTAACAGTAACGCTGCAAAATGTCAATGATCAACCCCAGGTCAATGACCAGGTATTTGCAGTAGCAGAAAATGCAGCCAATGGGACGAATGTTGGAATTGTCACAGCTACAGATCCTGATGCAGGTCAGCAACTTAGCTATAGCATTCTTTCGGGTAACACTGATGGTGCCTTTACAATTAATACAACCACGGGAGCCCTGACTGTAGCCAATACATCAGCTCTTGACTTTGAGATCAATCCAGCGTTTATCCTGTCAGTAAATGTACAGGATAATGGAACCGGCACACTATCGGACCAGGCAGATATTACTATCAATATTGTGAATGGGAATGAGCCCCCGGTCATCCAGCCACAGGCATTCTCAACACTGGAACACCAGGTAGTCGGAACCATTGTAAGTACAGTAACCGCTTCAGATCCGGATCCTGGTCAGTCAGTAACTTTTGCTATAACAAGCGGAAACTTTGGGAATGGGTTCAGTATCAATACAAATACCGGGGTGTTAACGATTAATAATCCTGCAGCAGTTTGTTTTGAAGGTCATCCCCTATTCCTTCTGAATGTGCAGGTAACAGATGAATTGAATCTCACAGAGCAGGCATTGGTGACGGTAAATGTTCAGGATATCAATGAAGCCCCTGTTTGTCAGGGTCAATCCTTTACTATAAATGAAAATTCAGCCGTAGCAACGTCAGTAGGTACCGTGGTAGCCACTGATCCGGATTTCAATCAGAACCTCAGCTTTTCAATTGGAGCAGGCAATACAGCTAATGCCTTTGCCATCGATGGTTCTACAGGTCTGATAACGGTGAACAACAGTGCAGTGCTGGATTTCGAGACAACTCCTGTCTTTACACTGACCATTAATGTAGTGGATGATGGACTGGGAACTCTTTCTACAAGTTCACAGATTACCATCTCCCTGGCCGATGTAAATGAATCACCTTTAGCCAATGACCAAACCTTTTCGGTACAGGAATTTTCAGCACTGGGTACCACGGTGGGAATGATAGCCGCCACTGATCCTGACGCAGGACAAAGTCTGACTTACAACTTATTGAGCAGTATCCCCGGAGAAGCTTTCACGCTGAATACAACAACAGGAGAATTAACGGTTTCTGATCCCGCTTTGCTGGATTCCTATACCCACCCTGTATTTGAACTTCAGATAGAAGTGCTGGATAATGGCAGTGGATTACTGTCTGACCAGGCTACAATTCTTGTCTATGTGCAACAAGGCCCCAACCTGGCCCCGGTAATTGCTAACCAAAGCTTCAGCATTGCTGAAAACTCACTGACAGGCACTATCATTGGCAATGTTGTTGCCAGTGATCCCAATACAGGTCAACAAATCAGTTACTCAATACTTTCCGGGAATACCTCAGGTGCGTTTACTCTCAACCCGGCCACCGGACAATTAACAGTCCTCAATTCGGCAGTTCTGAATTTTGAAGCTACTTCCTCATTCTCTTTATTGATTGAGGTTGAAGATAATGGTAGTGTATCCCTGAGTAGCCAGGCCACCATCACCATTTCGCTCACCGATGTGAATGAATCCCCGAATATCAGTAATCAGACCTTTAGCATTGCTGAGAATTCGATGAATGGAACCTCTGTAGGATTAGTTGCCGCATCTGATCCGGATGCAGGACAAACATTAGCCTATTCAATTCTGTCGGGAAATACATCGGGTGCTTTTGCCGTCAATACTACCACAGGTGCAATCACAGTAGCCAATTCGGCTGCCATGAACTACGAGGTGAACCCTGTTTTCAACCTGAGCATTCAGGTACAGGATAATGGCATCGGCGGTCTAAGCAGCCAGGCCGTAATCACTATCAACCTGGTTAATGCCAATGAAGCCCCTGTTATTAGTAATCAGTCATTCAGTATCGCTGAAAACTCAACCAACGGGACCACTGTAGGAACAGTAACAGCTGTAGATCCTGATGCCGGACAGACCCTGACTTATAGCATTCAATCAGGCAATATCGGTGGGTCATTTGCCATTAACTCTTTGACAGGTGCATTAATTATTGCTAATTCAGCTGCCCTGAATTTTGAAACAATACCGATCTATTCATTAGTGATCAAAGTTCAGGATAATGGACTTGGATTGCTTTCCAGCCAGGCAACTGTTTCAATCTCACTTATTGATCTTAATGAAATTCCGGTAATTACAAACCAGGAGCTTAGTGTACAGCAAAATGCACCAGTGGGGACCAGCATAGGTACAATCCTCGCAATGGATCCTGACGCCGGGCAATTCCTGACTTATACAATAACTGCTGGAAATACAGATAATGCCTTCTCACTGGATGCTTTAACCGGGGAGCTAACAGTTTTAAATTCCGCTGCCCTTGATTTTATTGTAAATCCTCAGATCGTTCTTACTGTAATGGTGGTCGACAATGGAACCGGTGCTTTGAGTAATTCTGCTACAATAGTTGTCTATGTGCTTGAAGAGCTCAACAATCCTCCAATTATTTCTGAGCAGGAATTCCTGGTTGATGAAAATTCTCCTTTTGGGACTTTTGTTGGGACTGTAATTGCTTCTGATCTTGATCCGGGCCAGGAACTTACTTACTCCATTACATCGGGAAATCTTGCAGGTGCCTTCACAATTGATCCTAATACCGGGGTTTTGAGTGTTTCAAACTCTGCAATGATGGATTATGAGGCCTACCCATTCTATGAACTCCAGATCCAGGTGATGGATAATGGTTTCGGCTCGCTCTTCAATCATGCAATGGTTACGATTAGCCTTAGAGACTTAAATGAAGTGCCTAATTTACCTCTGCAGACCTTTGCAACTACTGAGAATTCCGTTAATGGATCCATAGTAGGTCAGATTGAAGCTACTGATCCGGATTTCGGGCAGAACCTAACATTTACCATTCTATCAGGAAATGACGGCAATGCTTTTGATGTTGGCCAAGCTACAGGGATAATAACAATATCCAATTCTTCGGCAATCAATTTTGAAACAGATTCACTCATTCAGCTGGAAGTTAAGGTTGAAGATGATGGTGATGGCAATCTTTTTGCTATAGTCATTGATAGTATTTTCATAACCAACATCAATGAAATACCTGAAATTAGTGAACAGGTGTTCACGATATCTGAAAGTGCAAACATTGGTACTGTTCTCGGAAGCGTCATTGCATCCGATCCTGATCAAGGTCAATCGGTAACTTATTCGATTTTATCAGGAAACCCCAATGGGACTTTTGCGGTTGACTCAAACTCAGGGTTGCTGACCCTTGCAAATAACAGTGCACTGGATTTCGAGGTTCTTCCCGTTTATCAACTTAGCATTCAGGTAATGGACAATAGTCCGGAAAATCTTACAAGCACGGCCATTATTACTATTAACCTGCTTGATCAGAATGAAGCTCCTGTCTTAGAAGATGAGACATTTATAATTGTAGAAAATACACCTGGTGGAATATTGATCGGAACACTAATCGCGAATGATCCTGATCAGAACCAGGTGTTAACTTATACGATCCTTTCTGGAAATACAGAAAATGCATTTGCCATTGACGCATTTTCAGGGGAACTTACTATCTCTAATGAGAATGCTATCAATTTCGAGGTTAATCCAGCCTTTAATTTAATCATCCAGGTGCAGGATAACGGAACTGGATTACTTGCTGACAATGCCGCAATCACCATTGCAATAAATGATCTGAATGAGAATCCAGTAGCAGATGATCAGGTCTTTAGTATTCTGGAATTTTCTGCTAATGGAACAGAAGTGGGAACCATCCTTGCCTCAGATCCTGATAATGGTCAGTCCCTCGTTTTTGCAATTACAAGTGGAAACAGTAATAATGCTTTCCAGGTTAATCCGGCTACAGGTTTGATTTCAGTGGCTAATTCTATAGCATTAAATTACCAAAATAATCCTGTTTATACTTTACTGGTAAATGTTACTGACAATGGCTCACCGGTTATGATGGAAAGCACTCTTATTACCATTCATGTGCTGCCGGAACAAAACCAATCCCCTGTAATTTCTAGTCAGCAATTTGACCTGCCGGAGAATGCATCTAATGCAACAATAGTAGGTAATGTGATAGCTACTGATCCAAATTTCGGACAGATCCTTACATACGGAATTTTAAGTGGGAATACATCTTCTGCATTTATTATCAACCCATTAACGGGTGAAATTTCAGTTGCCAATTCCATGGCTCTTGACTTTGAAGTCACCCCTGCATTCAATCTGATCATTGAAGTAACGGATAATGGATTAGTGCCATTAAGCTCAACGGCAGTAATAACTATTGATCTGCTAAATGTAAATGAAACCCCTTCTGTCAGTAATCAACAATTTACTATTAACGAAAACTCAATTAATGGTTTTATTGTTGGAAATATTTTAGCCAGTGACCCGGATTCAGGTGATGCATTAACTTACAATATTATTAATGGCAATACGAATGGGGCTTTCGACCTTGATCAAATAACAGGGGTTCTGACTGTTGCCAATATGAATACTTTGAATTTTGAAGTATATCCGATGTTTACCTTGGCAGTGCAGGTTAATGATATCGCAGGTTTAAATGCGCAGGCAACAGTTGTTGTGCACCTGTCTGATATAAATGAAATGCCATCTGTTGAGAATCAGGCATTCACTATTGCTGAAAATACAAGCAATGGAACCAGTATTGGAACCGTAATAGCTTCCGACCCTGATGAAGGACAATTACTGGAGTATTCAATTATCGATGGAAATACTAACACTGCCTTTTCCATAGATATTGCAACAGGGATGCTAAGTGTTGCTAATTCTGCGGCACTTGACTATGAATCTGGATCTTCTTTTAACCTGATTGTTCAGGTTCAGGATAATGGCTCAGGTTCGCTATACAGCCAGGCATTAGTCACAGTCTTTATCACTGATGTGAATGAGAATCCGGTTGTCAATGATCAGCAATTCAGTATTCTGGAATTCTCGGTAAATGGCACTCAAATAGGAGTCGTTGAGGCTACAGATCCTGATAACGGACAAGCACTTGCTTATTCAATTATATCTGGTAATGTTGACAATGCCTTTGCAATCGATCCATCTAATGGTATGATATCAGTTGCTAATACAGTGGCACTGGATTACCTTATAAATCCTATATTCAGCCTTGTTGTAAGGGTAATGGATAATGGTACAACAAGTCTCTTTAGCGATGCCAGCATCATAATTAATTTAATTCCGGATCCTAATCAACCGCCTGTAGTCTTAAATCAGTTATTTATTGCGGAAGAAAATGCAATACAGGGAACTTATATTGGGACTGTGGTTGCCTCAGATCCGAATGCAGGCCAGGTATTGACCTATTCACTGGTTAGTGGAAATACCAATGAGGCATTCAGCTTAGATTCCGAAACTGGTGTGATCCTTGTCAATAATCCATTAGCCCTGAATTTCGAAATTTTAAGTTCATTCAGTTTGCTGGTAAGGGTTACTGATGATGGAACAGGAAACCTGAGTTCACAAGCCTTAATAAATGTTGAAGTCCTTGATGTAAATGAAGCACCGGTAATTTCAGCTCAAACTTTTACAGTTAATGAAAATGCAGCCAATGAAACAAAAGTTGGCATTGTTGAGGCTACCGATCCGGATCCTGGACAAATACTTCAGTATGCAATTATCTCCGGCAACACAGATAATGCATTCATGATTGACCCTTTGAGTGGTGAAATATCAGTTGCCAATTCATCAGCTCTCAACTTTGATTTAACTCCATCATACCTGCTCCTGGTAAAAGTCGTGGACAATGGAGTTAGTAACCTGAGTAGTGAAGCCGTTATCACTGTCAATGTTCTGGATAACAATAACCCCCCAGCCATTCTTGACAAGTATTTCAGAATTGCAGAAAATGCTCCGAATGGAAGCATCGTAGGGAAAGTAAGAGTTGTCGATCCTGATTCAGGTCAGATTATGCATTACTTGATTGTTTCCGGAAATACAAATAATGCTTTTTCAATTGATGTAAACACTGGTATTTTAAGAGTCAGCAATTCTGCAGCCCTAAATTATGAGACAGATCCAGCTTTCGACTTAATAATCAGGGTAATGGATAATGGTCAACCGATGATGAGTACCCAGTCGATTGTCACGGTTGAGCTCACAGACGTCAATGAATTACCATTTTTAGCGAACTATCAATTTGATTTACCCGAAGGTTCTGCAGTCGGGACGATAGTAGGCACCATTTCAGGAATTGAACAGGATTCAGCACAATGGCTGACTTATAAGGTTGTCAGTGGAAATTATGACTCAACTTTCAGCGTAAATGCATTAACTGGTGAAATTTCAGTAATTAATACTGCATTACTGGATTTCACTATTAAACCACTCTTCACCCTGGGGATTTCTGCAACTGATAACAGTTCTGAGTTACTTGCTACCACTGCCTTTGTTAAGATTCGGATCATTGAGCAGGCTTCTAGTAGAATAGTTTATATCGATCCTGATCATACCGGTGATTTGCAAGAAAATGGCAGCTTTGAACATCCATTTGATTCATGGAATGATGTAGTCATTGAAGATGGACACACTTATCTTCAGAAAAGAGGTAGCCGCAGTGAACTGTCGAAAGGAATTGTAATATTCAACCGGGCAAATGTTACTCTTGATGCTTATGGAACTGGTGCAAATCCTGAGCTTTTCCTGAACATTCCTCAATCAAGTATTATAAGTGTTGAGAATAGTAATAATACCATTATCAGGAACCTTTCATTTACTTCTGACGGTTCAGCAAACAACTGTATATATGTATCAGGTTACCAGGCTTCTATTTTGAATATTGATAGTTGCTGGATGCATTCAGCAAATTATGGACTTCTTTCTATCGCACAGAATCTTGATATTGAAATTAATGCCTGCACAATTGAAGGGATGTATAATGATGGAATTCAGGCTAATGATTTTGACAAATTCGAAATGGGATATACTGAAATATCTAATACTAATCTGAACTGGATCACAAACCCGGATACGGAAGGTGATGGTATAGATCTCTACTCACCTGATGGAAAGGTGTATTTGCATCACAACCTCATTGATAACTCCATGGTTGGAAATAGTTCCTGTGTCAGGGTAGGCGGTAGTAGTTTCACTATGAATGCTGAATTCAATCGGCTCAAGGCAAGCATTGGTGCAAGTAGTTCCAATATGGTGATTAATAATACTACCGGTGAAGTTATAAGCCGTTACAATGCCTTTACAGGTGGTGATATTGCAATCAACACATTCAGTGAATCACATGAGATATACTATAATCAGTTCCTTAATAATGGAACGGGTATCCTGATTCAAAAGAATAAATCTGCTGAGGTGACAAATAATACGTTTGTTCAGAGTAAGGAATGCTTTATTGAAAGCATGGATGGGACTGATGTTAAGCTGACAAATAACATTTTCAGCCCTGAAATGAACACATTATCTGTATACAAAATAGGAGGGAGCATCACTTCAAATTATAATCTCTTCTCAACTGAATTCATCGGATTCCTGAATGGTTTTGCAACGCTGTCGTCATGGTCAGCTTCTTCCGGGCAGGACTTAAATTCAAAAGTAGCTGACCCATTATTTACCAATCCGGAAACCTTAGATTTCAGTTTGCAGAATTCTTCACCTGCTATTAATGCGGGAACTTTGACCCCAATTACTGAAGATTATTTCGGCAAAATGGTTCCAATGTTCAACTATACTGATATTGGCTTCTATGAATCAGAAGCTCAGTTACTTGATTCTGAAAAGGATTCAACAGGTATCAATAATACCTTGATTGTAAAAGTATATCCGAATCCTGCAAATGATTTCGTAAAAATCAATTTTGAACATAATGTGGATATCCTTTCTCTTCGACTTATGGATGAGCGTGGTATTGACATGTTACGACGTGAAATGAAAGATACACGTGAAGCCAGTTTGGATGTGCACCATCTAAGTGCCGGTGTTTATTTTCTTATTATCACTGCCGATGAACAATTGATTTCAAGAAAAGTGATCATTAGGAAATAATTTATTTTAAATGGATCAACCAAAAAGCCACTATTCATGGTGGCTTTTTTCATTTTTTTAACATTGACCAACAATGGGAAATTGTCCCAAAATCATGATTAGCGTAAACGATGGTCCCAATAGGGGACAAATTGAGGTTTAAGTAAAGGCTGATGATGATTTAGAAGATTGAAACCTAAATGGATATAGTTTTTGGCATTAAAATTTGATAGTCATCATGTGAATCCCTACTAGAATCTGTTTCTGAATAATATTTTGCTGCTTTTTATTACCTTCGTAGAAATTAATGATTCAATATTAAGGAGCATTCACTGTTTTACTTTGGTAGCATTGATTTGCCCCTCTTTCCAAATGGGAAAGAACTCTTCGCCGGTTTTCACATTTTTACGTGTGACTGAGAGGGCGAAGCTATGTACATTTCCAGAGGAATCTGTATCTTAGTAGAAATTAAAGTGAGTTTAACTTAATGAATTAAATATCAGGCATTCAATAACATTTTATGAAACAGAATAGAAAGTATTTTCATCGCAGAATGAATGCTGCTTTGATCATGATCCTTTTCACTGCTATTGGACTCTTGAGTTCATGTGTTACTCAACAGGAAGTTGAATACCTTCAGGATCCAAATAAAGGGACAAGAACCTTCAATGAGGCTCAGATCGAGGATTACAGGCTTAAACCCTATGACGAACTTTATATTCAGATCACCAGTCTGGATGATGCATCTTCAAATATGTTTTCCGGGGCAGCCCAGCAACAATTTACCAATGCCGGCAGCTTGCAGCCATATGGAGCTTCTTTGGTCTCCTATGGAATTGATAAGGACGGATTTCTCATACTGCCCATGATTGGTACCGTAAATGTGAAGGATCAAACAATTCTCCAGGTAAGTAAACTTCTCAAAGACTCTCTGGTAAGTATTTTGAACCAACCTATTGTTTCTGTTAAGCTGGTTAACAGGTATATATCAGTACTGGGGGAGGTTAGAAGTCCTGGCCATTTTGCCCTGGCCCAGGAAAAACTTACCGTTTATGATGCTCTGGGCCTGGCTGGAGATATTAACGAATATGGGAACAAAAAAGAGGTCATCCTGACACGAAATGAAGATGGTAAAAATATCAGGGTAGCCCTGGATCTGACAAAATCCGAAATTCTGGCTTCCAATTATTACTATATGAAGCCCAATGACATGCTTTATATTAAACCAATGAGAAAAAAATTCTGGGGCATGAGAGAATTCCCCTTCTCGGTGGTTCTTACTACTATCTCTACAGCTTTGTTGATTTACTCAGTCACTAAATAGTTTTCGAATACCTACATCTCAAATGGCAAATCAGAAGAATGTTAATTTCATAGAAGAGAATGATTTCAATACCATTCTTAGAATGGTCCTGAGAAATTATTACCTGTTCATTATCAGTATCGTGATAGCACTTGGACTGGGTTTTCTTAAGAACAGGTACTCAATTCCTGTTTACCAGATTACCTCATCCTTATTGATCAAAGAGGACTCAAAACAAGGTGGTGGCGGAAATGTCAATGACTTCCTGAATAGTAGCCTTTTTGGGAAAAATCAGAATTTTCAAAATGAACTTTGGGTACTTCAATCCACACCTGTTTTCGAACAAACCATCAAAAATCTTGATCTCTCTGTCAGTATCTTTAAAAAAGAGAAGTTACAGGACTTTGATATGTATAAATCTGCTCCCTTTAGGGTTCTCTTCGTTAGAGACCATGTTCAACCAATTGGAGTCAGGTTGCAGATAGAATTTTTTAAAGGAGGTGGTTTTCTCATTAAAGGTGAGTCAGAATTCGTCTCTTTCTATAATTATGCCTCGGGTCAATATAAAACCCAAAAAGCAAACTGGAAATTTCAGCAATATGGCAAGTTTGGAAAGCTCATTGAAAACCAGGACTTGTCATTTATCATTGAACTGGATAGTACTAAAGCCATTCCGGATAATGAGACTAAACTATACAGCTTCCAGTTTCAGGATCTTAATGGACTGGCGCAGGCATATAAAAGTATGTTTGCATTCGATGTTATCGATAAAAAGGCAACCGTTATTAAAGTGAGTCTCCTTACTCAATCCGTCGACAAAGGAATTGACCTTGTAAATGAACTCATGAATGTTTATTCAACTCAAAACCTGAACAGGAAAAATCATATTGCAAGTATCACCATCGATTATATTGAGAAACAGTTGGGTGAGATTTCTGATTCATTGAGTATGACAGAAGACAATCTCCAACGCTTCAGATCCTCAAACCAGCTGCTCGACGTGGAAGAACAAGCTACAGGTATATCTGCCCAGTATATGAATCTGCAGAATCAGAAAGCTGAACTGATGGGCCAGAAGCGATATTATGAATATGTTGCCGATTATCTTGCGAAGAATGATGATGTTTCTAAAATGATAGTGCCGGCATCCTATGGAATTCAGGATCAGATTCTGAATAACCTGATGTCAGAACTGATCTCTGCCCAGGCTCAGCGTTCCAACCTGATTGATAATAAGCAGGAAAGGAATCCTTTGGTTAAGAAACTGGATATCCAAATCGCCAATATCAAGAAGACCATATCGGATAATATTTCTGCTGTCCGACAAACTACCAATATTTCCATTGATGAAATGAATAAAAGGATTTCCCGGATCGAAGGACAAATCAGTAATCTTCCCAAAACCCAGCGGCAATTGGGTGGAATTGAGCGCAAATACAGACTGAATGATGCAATTTATAACTACCTGCTTGAAAAAAGAGCAGAAGCAAAAATTACAAAAGCTTCTAATTTGCCGGATGATATTATCATTGAACCTGCTTTAAACAACGGTCCGGTTTCCCCTAACACCAAGAAGATCTATATGCTGGCCCTGATCATAGGGATCGGTTTACCTTTAAGTTTTCTATTCATCAAAAATGCCCTCAACGACAGGCTGGATCCCCAGGATAATATTGAAAGGCTTACTGATGCTCCGGTTGTTGGGAAGATCATGCATAACAACAAAAAAACCAATAATATCATGTTTGAGTATCCAACCTCAAACATCGCTGAATCATTCAGGGCTTTGCGAACCAACCTTGATTTTTATCTAAAGGGGGGCAATAAGAAAGTAATTCTTGTTACTTCAAGTATCGAGGGTGAAGGTAAATCATTCAATGCGTTGAATATCGCAATGAGTTATGCTCAGCTTGGTAAAAAAACCATTCTTCTCGACTTCGACTTGCGAAAGCAATCCAATTATTTTAATAAAAAGGAGGGTGAATCCAGTGATGGTATCAGTTCTTACCTGATCAAAATGGTAACTTTAAAAGATATCATCCTGAAAACTCCGCACGAAAACCTGGATTATATCAATTCTGGTCCAATTCCTCCAAATCCGGCAGAATTGATCGCTATGGATGAAACAAAGAATATGATCCATTACCTTCAGGAAAAATATGACTATATTATCATCGATTCACCACCACTTGCCCAGGTAACTGATGGATTCCTGCTGATTGACCATGCCGATATCAAAGTGATTGTTTCTCGTTATCTCTACTCAAGGAAAAAGATCTTCACTTTGATCCTGAAAGATCTTCGACAGAAAAAAGTTGAAAATGTTTGTATTGTACTCAATGATAATAAGAGCAATATGGACCAGTATGGATATGGCTATGGATACAACAAAAAGAAAAAATAGCAGACTTTTAATTATCTAGTGCTTTAATTATTTTCCGCAATGAGTTACTTCAAGAAGGCCTTTTTGAAGATTAAGATTTTACTTGGAAAGGATGGCCATGAAAGGACTAAAAAGGCAAGGAAGAATATTGCTGTCCTTTTGATGGTCAAGGGTTTAAGCATTGCAATCAGCCTTGTACTTGTTCCTCTTACAATCCACTATATCAATCCAACCCAATATGGGATATGGATCACATTAAGCTCAATCATAGCATGGTTGGGTTTTTTTGATATAGGGTTTGGCAATGGATTGCGAAATAAATTCGCAGAAGCAGTTGCACATAAAAACTTTGAACTGGCACGTATTTATGTCAGTACTACCTATGCTATTCTGAGTATCATCATTGCTGTTGTAATGATAATCTTCTTTTGTATCAATCCTTTCCTTGATTGGTCGAAAATTCTAAACACGCCGCCTGAAATGGCTCATGAACTGAGTATTCTGGCGATGATTGTATTTGTTTTCTTCTGTATTCAGTTCGTAACACAACTCCTGGTCACAATAATGACTGCAAACCAGGAACCGGCAAAAGCATCAGTTTTTAATATGCTGGGAAGCTTGTTCTCTTTGACGGTAATCCTAATACTAACTAAATCAACTGAAGGAAACCTGCTTTACCTGGCCACAGCGTTAGGCCTGACTCCGGTATTGGTATTGATTGCATCAAGCCTTTGGTATTACAATCATGATTACAGGAAGTTTGCACCTTCCTTATCACATGTGAAGTTCAAATTTGCCAATGACCTGATGAACCTGGGTGTTAAATTCTTTGTCATCCAGATCGCAGCCGTTGTTATCTATCAAACCAGTAATATCATCATTGCTCAGCTTTTCGGACCAGAACAGGTCACTTCCTATAATATTGCCTACAAATACTTCAGCATTGTGCCCATGGTTTTTGGTATTGTAATGATGCCTTTCTGGAGTGCTTTTACTGAAGCCTGGCTTAAAAAAGATATCGACTGGATAAGGAAAACAATGAAAAACCTGGTCCGACTTTGGTCTTTGATCAGTATTGGTGCTGTTATTATGCTGATCTTCTCTACAACGATTTATCGTTTATGGGTGGGAAGTGAAATTAAAGTTCAATTCAGTGTTTCATTGGTTATAGCTGCTTATGTTGTGTTTAATGCCTGGTGTGGGATTTTCTCAAACTTCCTGAATGGTGTTGGTAAAATCAAATTACAGCTATATGGCGGATTATTTAGTGCGATTGTGAATATTCCACTGGCCATTTTCCTGGGGAAAAACCTGGGACTCTATGGAGTACTCTTATCAACCTGCATCCTGGCTGTAATCAGCGCTATTTGGTCGCCAATCCAATATTGGAAGTTAATCAATAACAGGGCAACCGGAATCTGGAATAAATAGTATATGAATATTCTAATAATTAATTCCTTAAACCCGTTAAAGAATTCGGGAACTGTGGCAATCGATGTATTTAATGCATTGAAAACCAGAGGGCATAAGGTGAAATTATTGGTTAATATTTATAGCAATGAATACCCGGAAGATATCATTGCAATGCAAACACCATTCAGTGTATTCGTGGATAAATATAAAAGGAAGATTGTCCGGAAGTTCTTTAATTTTAACAACATACCAAGCGATCCCAATTACCATTTTCATCACCTTAAGGAAGATAAATTACATTACTCAACAAACAAGCTCCTGAAGAAAGCCGGCCTTATACCTGATATTATTCTGGTTCTGTTTGCTAAAGACTTTCTCAATTCAAGAAACTTTGCTGAGCTAAATAAGCTGACAAAAGCACCTATTTATTGGTTGATGTATGATATGGCGCCACTTACAGGCGGATGTCATTATGCCTGGGAATGTAAAGGATATGAAAACTTGTGCGGAAAATGTCCGGGCCTTTTTTCAGAGAATCCAGAGGATATCACTCATTTCAACCTGAAGTATAAAAAGTACTACCTCGATCAAACAGATATAAAAATTATTGCAGCTTCCGAATGGCAATACAGGCAGGCAAAAAGATCAAACCTCTTTAAACAAAAATCGGTTTTTAAAGTGCTGTTATCTATCGATCCAACTGTTTTTCAAAAAGTTGATAAAAAGATAATTAGAACTAAACTTGGAATTGAGCCTGGGCGGAAAGTGATATTTTTTGGTTCTGTTGATATGCGGCATCTTCGAAAGGGCGCACAATATCTGGTAGAGAGTCTCAACTTATTAAAAGAAAAAACCCGGAATACTGATCTTGATGATAAAATACTACTCCTGATTGCAGGGAAAGGCATTGAAGAAATACAACATGTTTTGCCATTTGAAATTAAATACCTGGGCTATGTGGACGATAGGCTCGGGCTCGCATCAGCTTACCAGGCAGCGGATATATTTCTTTGTCCATCAATTGAGGATTCAGGGCCCTCAATGATTAACCAGTCTTTAATGTGCGGAACCCCGGTAGTGTCCTTCGAAATGGGTGTCTCTCCTGACCTGGTAATAAATCAGGAAACAGGTTATATGGCGGAACTAAGAAACAGCCGGGATATGGCGGATGGAATCTATGAAATTCTCTCTCTAACTGATGAAAAGCATGCCCATATGTCGCAGAATTGTCGCGAACTTGCCATGAATCTTTGCTCTCCTGATAAACAAATTGACCAGTTTGAGTCTTTATTTAAACAGAAGTAATTTATCAGATGCATAATTATTGTAAACCGCTTGATTGGGACACTACCTTTTTTGGATATAAAATAGGAAGTATCCTGGCTGATCAACTAACACCAGCTGTATTGTCATCTATTATTAAAGAAATGAGAATACAGAATTACAAACTTGCTTATGGATTTGCCAAACCTGAAGATGTTATTTCAAATGGTGCATTTGCAGAGTATTCTGCCTTTCTTGCGGATGAAAAGGTGACTTTTCAAAGAAATCTGAAAGAAGATGATAATTTCTCTTTCGTTAGTAGTGTGAAGGAGTACTTGTCACCCGAACCTTCCGAAAAATTAAGGAAACTTGCATTGCAGAGTGGGATTTACTCCCGCTTCAAAATTGACCCAAACTTTATTCATGAAGAGTATGGCAAACTCTATAATGAATGGATTGAGAAATCAGTAAATAAAACCCTTGCAAAAATTGTCCTGGCTTATTTCATTGAAGAAGATGAAAAGGGGTTTATAACCCTCAACATGAAGAATAATGTGGGTTCAATCGGGTTGATAGCTGTGGATGAAAATGCAAGAGGGCTTTCTATTGGAAGGGAACTTACAAATGCTTCCTTACACTATTTTAAGGAAGCCGGAATGGAAAGCGTAGAGGTTGTTACTCAAAAATCCAATGAAGTAGCATGCAAATTCTATACATCTCTGGGCTTTAGTATTAAAGATATTGTAAATGTCTACCACCTATGGATAAGATGAATATACCTTTCAACAAACCCTACCTTATCGGTAAGGAAATGCACTATATATACCAGGCAGTTTATTCCGGGAAAATCTCTGAAAATGGTCAATATACCCAAAAATGTCAGAAGTTTTTCGAAGATCAATTTGGCTTTAAAAAGTCGTTGCTTACAACTTCTTGTACCGATGCCCTGGAGATGTGCGCCCTGTTAGCTGAAATCAATCCCGGTGATGAAGTTATTGTACCTTCATTCACCTTCGTCTCTACAGCGCTTGCCTTTGCCCGTCAAGGAGCTAAACTTGTTTTTGCCGATAGTGGGAAAGAGAATCCTAATATTGATATTGAGGGTCTCGAAGCTTTGATTACTCCTAAAACCAAAGCGATTGTTGTTGTACATTATGCTGGTATTGCATGTGACATGGATCCAATCATGGCATTGGCAAATAAACATGGTATCCTTGTAATCGAAGATGCTGCCCAGGCAATTGATTCCTATTATAAGGGTAAGCCATTAGGCTCTATCGGACATATGTCGGCGTTCTCTTTCCATGAAACCAAAAATATCAATTCAGGTGAAGGTGGAATGCTGGCGATCAATGACCCAAGGTTTATTAAACGATCCGAAATCATTTGGGAAAAAGGAACCAACCGCGCTGAATTCTTCCGGGGTGAAGTAAATAAATACGGATGGGTGGATACAGGTTCATCATTTCTGCCGTCTGAAATTATTGCTGCATACTTATATGCTCAGATTGAAAACCTTGAGAATATCCAGATGAAGAGGAAGGCAATCTGGAATACATACTGGAATGGTTTGGAAAAATGGAGCATTAATCACAACATTGGGCTTCCTGTTATTCCTGAATATGCTACCAATAATGCACATATGTTCTATCTGGTCTGTACCAGTCTTGAAGAAAGGACTCAGCTGATTGAACATCTGAAAAAAGAGGGTATCTATGCTGTTTTTCATTATCTGAGCCTTCATAAAAGTGCTTATTATGAAAATAAACATGATGGAAGACCTTTGCCAAACAGTGATCTCTATACGGAACGCCTGGTCAGGATTCCTCTGTTCTATGAGCTTAGTGAGGAGGATATTTCTAAAGTAATTTCATCTATTCTCTCTTTCAGAAAGTAGCAATGAACGGAATCATCCAAATCCTTCTTAAGCTTTTTTACCCTTTCTATCCTTTCTGGATCTGGTTCGTTTATACTTTTGCCGGTCAAAATTTTGATTACTATTATGGTGCTATTTGGTTACCTATTGTTTTTTACCTCCTGCTTACTAAGAGAAACAGGATGCCTTTATACCTTTTGCTCTTTATGGGCTTTACAGTATTTCATTTGCTTTCAATCTTTATAAATGATATAAAGCCCGGAGATATCAATTGGCTGCTCTATTTTATGTCAGATAGAGCAGTTGTAGCCTGTGCATTGTTCTTTGTTATAGAAAATACGCATTTCGATCAAAAATTTATAAAATCACTGAGTCGTAATATTTTTATTGTTGTAGGTATTTCACTTGTAGTCAGTATTATTCAGACTAGAGACCCATACTTTTTCTTCAATCTGAATGCTGACAAAGAAATGACTTATTTTGACCAGAATAGGGTGTTCTCGATCTATAGTTGGGTGGATCTGAATTCATTAGGTATCACATTTCCATTCCTCTTGTCCATTTCAATGAATGTTTATGATCTGAAACATAAATTGTTTGCTCTTAATATTATTAGTGGAATCATAGTTGCTTTCCTTACCCGTGCGCGTTATGTCATGATTTCAACAATCATTGTCTTTTCACAGTTATTCTTTAATTCTGCCATTAAACTCAAGAAAAAGGTCATCATCACTATCATTCTGGTGGGGAGTGTTATTCTCATAATTCAGGTAGCGGAAAATTATGGCTTTGATTTTAACCAGGTTATTGAAGAGAGAATTCTTGAGAAAGATACAGATATGGGCTCAGCAAAAGCCAGGTTGTTATCTTATTACGTTTTCATGATGAAATTCCCCGAAAATCCCTGGTTTGGAGTAGGGCCTGAAACTCGTGATGATGTTATTCAACTCTTAGGTGGTGATGCACCTTTGATTCATGTTGGTTATTTATCGTACTTGTACTTTTATGGTATCGTTGGTTGTCTCTTTATTTTTTCAGCCATTTTTCTTTTGATGCGATCTTCCTGGATTATTGGTAAAAAATATGGTTTTTGGGGTCCATTTTATGGCTTTCTGGGATTCTCACTGGCGAACTGGACCTTTGTTTATTTCAATATGAGTGAAATGGGTATAGTGATTTCTGTTATCTTTCTGAGATACTATTTTGATAACCCTCCGGAGCAGGAAGATGAAAACGAAGTGTTAGCAGAATCAGAGACTATTTCTTGACCAATGAAGCAATGAACGCATGAGTCTAGTAATATTTGGAGACTTATTTACTTTCCCTGATGGTGGAGCAGCTACCAATCGTGTGTTTACCTATGGAAAAGGATTTGTTGAAAATGGTGTCAAAACACATGTGATCTGCTTTGCCAGCGAATATACTTCTTACCTGGATGGAGAAACAGAAAAGATTAAATACTACCACCCTTTTGCTCAAACAGTCAGGCATAAACGTTTTTTGGTTAGAAGGTGGCAAAAATTTCTAAAGTACTTTCGAACCTATAAAGTCATTCGTGATATCCACAAACAGGAAAAGATCACTGTTATCAATGTTTGGACAAATCTCCTGGTGACACACCTTTTTTCCTGGGTATTAGCCAAAGTTCTGGGTGTCAGGCTTGTTGTAGAATGCAGTGAACACCCCCTTCGTTTCTTTCAGGGAAGTAAGTTAAATCAATTAAAAGGGAAGGCAAAATTTTTCCTGGAATCAAACCTGAATGATGGAGTATTTTGTATATCAAAATACCTTGTTGATTTTTACCTTCAACATGGAGCTAATCCATCAAAACTATTGCTTGTCCCAAGCACTGTTGATCCTACCCGGTTTATAAAAAATAGTGACAGGCCCGTGCAGGGTCCATTTATAGGTTATTTTGGATCACTGACCTTTGATAGAGATAATGTTGATGTATTGATCAATGCTTTTTATGAAGTGAGTAAATCAGTTCCCAATTATCAACTAATCCTTGGAGGGTTCTGCAATGCTGAGGATAAAAAAGCAATACTCAACCTGGTTTCTGAATTGAAACTGGAATCGAGGTTTACTTTATTGGGGTTTCTGAGCCGTGAAGAAATTCTTGCATATGTCAATCATGCAAACATTCTCGTGATGATAAGAGCAAATAATCTTCAATCTCAGGCATCTTTCCCTTCTAAATTAACTGAATTCCTGGCAAGTGCAAACCCGGTCATCACGGTTGATGTTGGTGAAATCACTGACTTTCTGAGTGATGGAAAAGATGCATTCATTGTTGAACCTGGAAATAGCACTGCTTTGGCAGAGAAGATATTATACGTAATCGAAAATTATGAACAGGCAAAAATTGTGGGCTTAAACGGTCAAAAGCTTACAAATTCGATTTTTAATTATAAATATCAAGCTGATAGAATGCTTGGTTTTATTAGAGGCTTAAATTAATAGGATGATTCTGATAGGAGCCAGGTTTTTTTGACAGTGAACCCTTATGAATAAACTTTGTTTGCTCTAAAAGATGTCATTTCTATATTATTGATCTTTCCTGACGAAATAATAAAATAGTAGCTTATGTGCGGAATTACGGGTAAGGTGTTTTTTGAGAGAAATCATGTTATTGAACCTTCAGAGTTGAAGCGAATGACTGATTCCATCTACCACAGAGGGCCTGATGATGAAGGCTTCCTCATAGATGGTAATGTTGGCTTGGGATTTCGGCGGCTCAGTATCATTGACTTAAGTACGGGTCATCAACCACTCAGTAATGAGGATGAATCAGTAACACTTGTCTTCAATGGGGAAATATATAACTACCTTGAACAAAAAGAACTTCTACGAAAGAAAGGTTACACTTTTCGGACAGCCACTGATACGGAGGTCATTCTCCACCTTTATGAAGAGTATGGAGTAGATTGCCTCCAGTACTTACGGGGAATGTTTGCCTTTGCAATATGGGATAAAAGAAAACAACAGCTTTTTTGTGCCCGTGACCGATTTGGAATCAAGCCATTCTATTATTACCTGGACGGACAAAAGTTGGTTTTTGGTTCTGAGATCAAAACAATTATGGCTTCAGGGAACATTGACAAAACCATCTCCTTTGAAGGGCTTGATTCATATCTTTCCTACGGGTATATCACAAGTGATCTCTCTATTTATAAGAACATACATAAACTTCGTCCTGCTCATTATTTGCTTTTATCTTTAAAGGATAAGGCTGTTGTTGAAACCAAACAATATTGGGAAATTAAATTTCAACCTGATTTTTCCCGATCAGTATCTGACTGGATGGAAGAAATTGAATCATGCCTTTCAGAAACAGTTCGCATGCATATGATCTCAGATGTTCCTTTAGGAGCTTTTCTGAGCGGAGGTATTGATTCCAGCTCTGTTGTGGCAATGATGGCCAGAAACTCAAACCTCCCTATTAAAACATTCTCAATCGGATTCAAGGAAGAGAAATACAATGAACTGGAATATGCCCGTGAGATCGCAACCAAATACAATTGTGAACACCACGAACAAATTATTGAACCTGAATCCATCACATTATTGCCAAAACTTGTCGCAGCTTATGATGAACCTTATGCTGATTCATCTGCAATTCCAACATATTACGTCTCAAAACTGGCCCGGGAATTTGTTACAGTTGCCTTATCTGGAGATGGCGGGGATGAATTATTTGCAGGATACAATATCTACAATTACTTCCAACGCCTCAACTCTCATCCACTCAATTTTAAATCAGAGAATCTCAATAAATTGATTTGGGGTACGCTGCATAAAATAATTCCTCACAATATAAAAGGAAGTAGTGCTTCTTATTTCCTCTCACAAAATAAGAGCTCTGCAGCAGCCTACCTTACTTTCCTGTCAAGAAAAGAAAGAAAAAGTTTACTCTTGAATAAGGACTACAAGATTGATTATTCAAAAGCTTCAGAAAATTATAAAGAATCCATCTTAAAAAAAGGACAAGGCAACGATTTTATCAGTAATCTTCAATACCTTGACCTTCAGACTTATATGGTTGATGATATTCTCACTAAAGTGGATAGAGCCAGTATGCTGAACTCACTTGAAGTGAGAGTCCCTTTACTGGATCATGTATTTGCAGAACTGAGTTTCAGGATTCCCTGGAATCTGAAATTGAAAGGGATGGAACAGAAGTATATTCTTAAAGAATCTATGGCTCCCCATCTTACCAAAAATGTGCTGAATCACCCTAAACAGGGATTTGGAGTTCCCTTGTCAGTTTGGTTTAAAGATGATCTCTCACAATATGTTAAAGATACTTTATTGTCAGATAATCCTAAAATAGCTGCTTATCTTGATAAAAATGAGGTAAGGAGGATTGTGGAACATAGCTATTTTGGGAACAGGGACCTCAGCAACCGTGTATGGCAGCTATTGTGCCTGGAAGAATGGATCAGGCAAAACAGCTAAACATGAATAAGCGTGCAAAAAAACCAGCCTGATTTGAATTGTGAGTTTATCCAGAAAATTATTATGCCTGATTATCTGGTGATTTACTGGTATTGATGTAGTTTTTCCTGTATGAAGATTTGTTTTTGGGGTAATATATCTGGCGCACTAAATGGGTCTACACCAGGCGGAGGTGAACTTCAGATTGCACTCCTGGCTAAAGCCCTCGTTAAATCAGGACATGAAGTTGTCATCATTGATCCAATTGTTAAGAAGGATTTTGTTTCAGAGGATGGTATAAAAGTTCTTGCAGTTCATGGTTGGAATCAAGGATTGAAGGGCTTCAGGATGATTTTTAATCGGATTCCCGGGTTATACAGGGCTTTAAAATCTCAAAAAGCTGATTATTATTATGTCAGGATGCGTTCCTACCTGCATCTGATTCCATACCTTGCCGCTTCAAAAAATAAGGCTGGGTTCATTATTGCCATTGCAAGCGACCTGGATGTAATGGGATTTATGTCGAAGTATAAATATGAATATAAATCCAGCGTTTCATTAAAGAAACTCCTCTTTGATTGTATCCCGAATGATTTGGTTTATAATTTCCTGCTAAGAAAAGCAGATTATGTTTTGATTCAACATAAAGGGCAACTTACCAATCGGCTTCAGAAATCTGGAAAAACATCAATATTCCCTAATAATATTGATTTGGACTATATTGGGAGCAGGCAACAGTCTATTGGTGATTATTATATCCATGTAGGCTCGATGAGTGTACTCAAAGGTGTTGACAACCTATTCAATATTATCAATATGGTCTCAAGAGATATCCCTTTCCTGATAGTAGGCGGAGCAAGGGATCAAAGGGCTGAACTGATACTGGAAAAATTGAAGGAGTTTCCCAATGTTTCACTGGTGGGTCGAAAGAATCATGCAGAAACTATCGATCTGATATCCAGATCTAAAGCATTAATCAATACATCCAATTTTGAGGGTTTTCCTAATACATTTCTCGAATCCTGGGCCAAAGGTATTCCGGTGATCTCATTGAACTCTAATCCCGGAAATGTGTTAAATGATTACTCGCTTGGTTTATTTAGCAATGGTGACATAAACCAGATGAAACAACAGATTGAATCAGGTGAAATAAATTCTATTGACAGGGATTCACTTATGAAATATGTCAGGGAAAACCATAATGCTGATTCAGCATCTAATCGTTTTATGAAAGTGTTAAATATACAATGAATTACCAATTTCTATTTAAATCAGAATTGAATTAGCTAATGAGAATACTGTTCGCAATTAATGGGATGCTATGTGGAGGTAAGGAACGCAGGCTGACAGAACTCATGAAAGCATTGGTGAATATGCCTGGGATTCATTTTGAATTAGTCATTATGAATTCCGAAATCTATTACAAAGAGGTGTTGGAGCTAAATATACCCATTCATTATTTGATCAGGAAAGGCAAAAAGGACTTTTTTATGTTTTCCCGGTTCTATTCTTTGAGTAAAAGTATTAAACCTGATGTAGTGCATTGCTGGGACAGTATGACTGCTGTTTATCTTGCCCCGGTATGCCAGATTCTCTCCATCCCATTAATCAATGGAATGGTTGTAGATACACCGGTTCAAAGGAATATTCTGAACAAACACTGGCTCAGGGCCAGGATCACATTTCCTTTTTCACAGCGCATTACCGGAAATTCAAAGGCTGGATTGGAAGCTTATCATGCTCCGGCTGATAAATCTGTGGCCATTTATAATGGATTCAACTTTGAAAGGTTGAATAATGTCCTGGCTGAATCAGAAATAAAGAAAAAATTGAAGGTTGAAGATGCACTTTTGGTAGGAATGGTGGCTACTTTCTCCGATTATAAGGACTATAACTCCTATTTTACAGCTGCTAAAATTCTTTTGAGAAAAGGCATAAATGTGGTTTTTTGCGCTATTGGTGATAATACAGATTCAAACAATGCTCATCAACTCATTGGTGAAGAATTCATGCCCCATTTCAGATGCCTGGGTAAAATTTCAGATGTTGAATCTTTTGTCAATGCTATGGATGTTTGTGTCCTTTCTACCTTTTCTGAAGGTATCTCAAATGCTATTTTAGAATATATGGCATTGGGAAAACCCGTAGTTGCAACACTTGGTGGTGGAACAAACGAAATAGTAATGCATAATGAAACTGGTTTTCTAGTCCCTGCTGCTAATCCAATGGCTCTTGCCGAAAAAATAGAACTTCTTCTCCTGGATAAAACACTTCGTCTTACCATGGGAAATGCAGGAAAAAATAGAGTAAGAGAGCATTTTTCAATTCAAAAAATGGTCTCAGGTTATCTGAATATTTATAATCATTACAAAAAAGGTTCAAATTTTACCGAAAAACCCGAAAAGGCATGAAAGTCCTGGTTGTTTATCCCGGTAAAAAGGAACGTGGCGGAGTTTCAGAGCTCTATATCATTCTGGAACCCTATATGACAGGTGTTCGTTATTTTGAGTTATTCGGCTACTTTAGAGGGAGATTCAATCTGATCGATTCCATATTGATGTTCTTTAGATTTATGGTGACCAGCTTGAATTATGATGTAATCCATCTGAACCCTTCCTTTAATAAAAGAGCATTTGTCAGGGAAGCAATCCTGATCCTGATCGGCCGGATGTGGAATAAAAAAATGGTAGTTTTTTGGCACGGCTGGACAATTGGATTTGAAGAAATAGTAAAAAGCAGTAAGTTTTATTCATGGGTGTTCAGGCATACCTTTATGAAAACCCAGGCAAGTATAGTTTTAGGTTCTGTTTTCAAAGAAAGCCTTACAACACTAGGTTATAAGCAACCCATTTACATCGAAAAAAATTGTGCCGATAATTCATTTTTAACCCAATACAGAGTCTCTGATCCGGAGAAAAAAATGCACGAACCTGTCCGGTTACTGTTTTTATCCAGAATTGAAAGGAATAAAGGCATTTTCGTTGCACTTGAAGCAACAAGGATACTTAACCATCAAAAACCTAATTCTGTGCAATTGACTATAGCAGGAAAAGGAACTGCACTTTCTGAATTAGAACACTTAATTCAATCGAAGTCATTGAAAAATATCAATATGGTTGGATTCGTTACTGGTAAAGAGAAACACAATCTCTTATCCGAATCTGATATCCTGATTTTTCCATCCTTATCCGAAGGATTGCCTTTAACGGTTCTTGAAAGTATGATGTATGGTCTGCCGGTTATCTCGCGACCGGTTGGAGGCATTCCGGATGTAATTGATGAAGGCATTAATGGCTATTTAACAGACAGAAATGAGCCTGAGGTCTTTGCTGAGATTCTCCAAAATCTGATCAATAACCCATTGTTATATTCATCGATCGCAAGGAATAATATGAATGTAGCATTGCAATTCAGCCCTTTAGAGATGCAAAAAAGACTATTTTCGGTCTATCGATCAGTAATTGTTTCTACTAAATGAAAAAGCAATTGAAGGATATGAAATCATCAAAGGATACACTGGTCTCTCTTATGGAAGAAGCTACGGTGAATACTTTGCATACGATTCGGAAAGCTTCCTTTCAATCATATGATCTGTTTGATGCTCTTACTAATCCTCTGATAGATACTTTAACAAAACCATTCCCTTTATTGCGCAGAATTGCCAACCAGGTAAATTCCAGGTCACCGATCGATTTGCATTGGCTGGGAATGAAAAAAATGGTTCATACTAAAACCATCTCCGATTTACTTTGGTATCATTCACTTAAAGCGTCCTTTTCAAAAGCAGAATCAAATAATCCGGAAAATAATTCAAAGGCCATCAATCAATTCTTTGATAAGTTGGTTGGTCTAAAAATTCCTGATAAAATAGCATGGGGACTAAACTTTCCATATACAAACAGGTTTATTAGTGCCGGTGTTTTAACACCAAATTTATATAATACGGTTAATTCAGGGATTGCAATTTGTCATGCCTACCCTTTCCTTGATCAGGAACGAAAAGCTGAATCCAGAAGGTTATTGCAAGGAATACTTGATTTTCTTGAAAATGACCTCAAATTCATCCGGGAACCCGATCGTGGTTGGTATCTTTACTATCCTGGTCAAACATATCCTACCTATAATGTCAATGCATTGGCACTTTATTTCCTGGTGATGGTTGACCGCAAAATGGAGATGGGGAATGAGGATTTACGGAGTAAAATCACAGCAATTATTCAGCTGTTGACATTGGAACAGAATCCTGATGGGAGTTGGCCATATGCCCGGTCTGATAAAGGAAAATGGGTGGATAATTTTCATACAGGTTTTACTCTGGAATCCCTTGCTTACACATCGAAATCTGGAATACGCAGTGATGCATTGGATTTAGCATTGAAGAAAGGAACAGAGTATTACATCCGGAATCTCTTCACCCGGGATTCTTATGTTACCTATTTTTCCAATGGGTCTAAGTATCCGATCGAATCCCAAACCTATGCCCAGGCTATTCAAACACTGGCTAATTTAGGGAATTGGGTTTCAATGAAAAATGATGCTTTGCTGTTTGATGTTATTAAGATTGCTCTTTCAAATCTTTATAATGGAAAAGGTGCATTCTATCATAAAAAAAACAAATATTATACGCTTAAAACTCCATATTTCCGCTGGTCTTGTACAACAATGATTCTTGCTTTCGAGTATACAATTCAGTATTTTTCAGAAACTAGAATATGATGATAGTCAAGAAGTTACTCTATTTTGTCTACATTGCTTTCATGAGATTTACTCCTGAAATCTTCAGGCCTTATGCACTGTTTTTCCCTTACCTGAGAAAGGTTCTGGTGAGATCATTCATACGAAAATGTGGAAAGGGGCTTAGGGTTAAAAGGAATGCAGATATCTCAATGTTCATCGAAATCGGGGATAATTCCGAATTGGGTACCAATTGCCTGATTCAATCCAATACCATTATCGGAGATTATGTGATAATGGGCCCCGATGTGAAGATATACACAAAAAATCACTCTTTTGCCCGCCTGGATATTCCGGTTGCATTGCAGGGAGTTAGTGCTGAAACTACACAGATTGGTAACGACGTTTGGCTTTCAGCTAATGTAATTATTACTCCCGGAGTTAAAATTGGGAATCATGTCATTGTAGGGGCAGGAGCTGTTGTTACAAAAGATATCCCTGATTATGCAATTGCTGGAGGAGTGCCTGCAAAGGTTCTTAAATACAGGAACCAATAAGAAGTAAATATTTTGAATTAAGTGACATGAAATTAATCTCAGTAGTTGGTGCCAGGCCTAATTTTATGAAGATTGCCCCTTTGATTAAGGCAATTCAGCAGCATAATATCAAAAACCCGGGGAACCCTGTTGAACATATTCTTGTTCATACTGGCCAGCATTATGACGTCAGAATGTCTGAGGCTTTTTTTGATGCGTTAGGTATCCCTGACCCTGATATTAATCTGGAAATAGGATCCGGAAGCCATGCTGAACAATTGGGATATACAATGATCGCTTTTGAAAAAGTACTCCTGGATCACACTCCCGATTGGGTTATCGTATTGGGTGATGTAAATGCTACCCTCTCATGCTCTGTGATTGCAAAAAGACATAATATAAAAGTCTGTCATATTGAAGCCGGACTCAGGTCGGGCGATATGAGTATGCCTGAAGAGATTAACCGGTTGGTTACTGACCGACTTTCTGATTTACTGCTGACCCCGGATCTCATCTCTTCAGAAAACCTGAGAAATGAAGGTGTTGCCGACGAAAAAATAAAATTTGTCGGTAATATAATGATAGATACCCTGGAAGCAAACAGGGCTAAAGCCGAAGCGCTGAGTATTAGCCAAATTATAACGGAGAATCTTGTTCATGGAGAATCCCCGGGTACTAATTTCCCGAAAGATGGAGAATATGCTGTCATAACTTTGCATCGCCCATCCAATGTTGACTCAGAAGTGATCCTTGAACAATTGATGAATTTTCTGCTGGATGAAGTCGCACAAAAATTTAGTATGATCTGGCCAATACATCCCAGGGCCAGAAAACAACTTAAAAATGCCGGTTTGTGGGACAAGGTAGTGAACCATCCAGCTATGATATTACTGGAACCTGTTGGCTATTTTGAAATGCTCAGATTAAATATTGGTGCAAAACTGATGCTTACTGATTCAGGTGGGTTGCAGGAAGAATGTTGCGTATTGGGAACCCCTTGCCTCACCTTGCGATCGAACACTGAACGCCCTATAACTCTCAGAAAAAATGGGGGTGCCAGCGTACTGGTCGGAAATAATATCCAAAGAATCAGGGAAGAATATCAAAACGCTTTACAATTGAAACGTCAGCCTTCCAGACCTGAATTATGGGATGGAAAAACAGCAGAAAGAATATTGGAAGTCCTGTTAGATTCACTGAAAGCCTAGAAAAAAGCATTGGATTAATTTATTCAGGTATATGAAGATTTGGCTTGATTTTATTAATACTCCGCAAGTTTCTTTCTTTATTCCCTTTATCAGGGAATTTGAGAAAGATAACCACCAGGTATTCATTACATGCAGGGATTCAGGCAATACAGTTGATCTTCTTAAGATTAATGGACTCAATTTTCAGATTGTTGGTGATAAAGTCAGGAAAGGGACTTTTAATAAAATCCTCTATTTTCCTGTTCGATTGTATAAACTATTCAAGTTTGTCAAAGGTGTTCAACCAGATGTAGCTGCCAGTCAAAGTAGTTTTTATCAGCCATTTATTTCCTGGCTATTATCAGTACCCTGTGTTTATACAAATGACAATGAACATGCAAAAGGAAACCTGATTGCATTTCCTTTTGCAACCAAAGTGGTCCTTCCGGAAGTAATGCAATCGAAAAACTTCACAAAGAAATGGCCTTTACTGAAAAAACTTAGCTTTTACCCTAGTGTGAAAGAAGCTATATATCTATCTCAAATAAAGGATCGGAAAACTTATGCCGACAGTTCAAAAAAGGTAATATATTTCAGGCCTGAGCCATGGTCAGCACAGTATTACAAAGGGCCTGTCAATTTCTTCGATGATGCCATACTGAAACTTTCCAATGATTATTCTATCATTATTCTTCCAAGGGATGGAAATCAAAAGGAATATTATAAGCAACCTAAATTCAAATCATTGCAGGTTGCAGAAAAAGCACTTAGTTTGAATGAAATTACAATGAATTGCCTTATCTTCATAGGTGCTGGAGGATCAATGACCAGGGAACTTGCCGTGCTTGGTTTTCCTGTCATCTCAATTTATCAGGCTGAATTACTTGAAGTTGATAAATACTTAATTAATAAAGGACTCATATTGATGAACCCTAAGGTTTCATTTGAAGACATCAAGAATTTCATCGACATTAACAGCTCAATAGAACGTGAGAATAAAACACTCAATGAAGGGTTTGAGTCCTATTCTTTGATAAAAAATTTAATCCTAACATTGAAAAAATGAACAAACTAAAAGGAGCAATCCTTGGACTGGGGAAAATGGGTATATCCCATGCAGCAATTGTTGGAGCACATCCAATGGTTGATATGGTAGCCGTTTGCGACACTTCAGCTCTGGTCCTTGAGGCCTTCCGGAAATTTAGTAAGGTAACGGCTTATTCTGACTATAAAAAAATGTTGGATACCGAGATACTTGATTTCGTTGTTGTCGCTACACCTACAAAGTTCCATTATCCAATGGTGAAATATGCTTTGGAGAAAGGAATACATGTTTTTTGTGAAAAACCTTTTACACTTAAAATAAGTGAAGGAAAGGAACTTGTTGAACTTGCCGCATCAAAAAATCTTGTCAATCAGGTGGGATTCCATAATCATTTTATAGGGACTTTCCGGGAGTTGAAGCGATTGCTCAAAGCGAATATTTTGGGTGACCTGATTCACTTCTCAGGAGAAGCTTATGGCCCGGTAGTGACAAAAGAAAAGGGCGGAACCTGGCGGTCAGTTGCCGAAGAAGGCGGAGGATGCTTAAATGACTATGCCTCGCATGTTATTAATCTTATTCAGGAAATTATTGGAGTTCCCGAAAAAGTCCTGGGTGCTGACTTGAAAAGTGTTTACTCCAAAGGGGTGGAAGATGCTGTTTATGCGATATTGAAACTGTCAACCGGAGTAACAGGCACCCTGCTTGTAAATTGGAGTGATGAAACATATCGCAAAATGTCCACCTCTCTTACCATCCAGGGGAAAAAAGGTAAAATTGTGTGCGACGCAACTGAAATAAAAATCTATTTAAAGGAACCCAACCTCACGGAAAACCTCGACAAAGGTTGGACCATCAGGTATATAACAGATTTTGCAATTCCTGTCAACTTTTACCTTCGCGGAGAAGAATACTCTGCACAAATTGACCATTTCGTGGAATCACTTTTAAATAAAAGGCAAAGTCAGTATAATACCTTTCACCAGGCTCATACTACTGATTATGTTATTGAAATGATCATTGCTAAAGCCAAATCCAACTGATATGGAAAAAGTACTTTTAGGAGATAACCAGTTTTTTGCCGTAAGTCATCTCTCAGATGAAAAATCGAGGGCCCAGTCTATCCGCTTTAAAGATGATAAAGCCATCATTAAGGTAATTGACCAATCAATTGATATTGGCATCCAAACATTTATGTGTACCACTCATGACAGAATTGCCCGTATTTGTGATCATATGAGAGCGCAACCCAAGCATTACCAGGACTTTAAGATATACCCCTGCATGCCTTACGCCCACAAATACGCAAATGCTGTAACAGAACTTGGAATCGTAGGAACGATCAAAGAGTATGTGCCGGGCAATCTTTTTGCCACTTTCGCTAAGGGAGGAATGGCCTATCTGAATAAGGATTTTATTAAACTTATGCAGATATTAATAGACGCTGAAATGAAGATGTTCAAGGGTATTGATACTCCGGTCATTTTTATCCAGAATGTTCTTGTTGACCTGATTTTGGGTCTCGGAATGAATGAAGTATTCTCTGAATATGATCATTATATCAGGAAAAAATATAATGCTGAACCAGGGTATATTACAATGAACCTTCCAGCTCTGTTTGATGTTTTAGAAAAACAGGGAATTAAAAATCCAATCATTTGTTCATCAATTAATAAAATTGGATTCCGAATGTCAGGTGGAATTGAAATTTATGAAAAATACTTGAGGGAGAAAGAATTCAGAAGCATCGCAATGCAAGTGTTAGCTGCGGGAGCATTACCTCCAACCCAGGCAATAGAATACCTGGGAGGGCTTCCTAAAATAGAATCAGTCTTGTTTGGTGCTTCTTCTATATCACACATTAAAGAAACAAAGGAACTCATAGAAAAATATCTTTAATTACAGTCGTTATTATACCTCTAATAGTAGCAATCAAATAGAGATTAATTATAGGAAGCAGTTTCTATAAATATTGATTAAGTAATACTTAAATTTAATTTCAAATGTGTGGTTTTGTTGGGATTGTAAATAAAGATGGGACTTCTGCAAATCTGGACTTGCTTACCCGGATGGCAACAACAATTCATCATCGTGGACCTGATGAAGAAGGGTCAATCGTTCTTGGCCCTGTAGGTTTCTTCCATAAACGCTTATCTATTATTGACCTGTCAACCGGCAGGCAACCAATGGTATTTCTTGATTATACCATCGTTTTCAATGGAGAAATCTACAATTATATTGAATTACGAAATGACCTGATAGCAAAAGGGCACAATTTTGTAACTACTTCAGATACCGAAGTAATTCTGCACCTTTACCATGAATATGGACAGTCATTTGTAAATGATCTGAATGGTATGTTTGCCTTCATCATTCATGATAAAAGAAATAACTGCTTGTTTATCGCCAGGGACCACTTTGGCATTAAACCTTTGTACTGGTATCGTGATGATAATAAAATACTATTTGGATCCGAAATAAAAGCAATCCTTGCACATCCTGATGTTACTGCTGCATATGATCTTGATAATATGTATGAATACCTCACTTTCCAGTTTGTTATGGGAGAGGAGACTATGTTCCGGAATGTATTCAAAATTAAGCCCGGGCATCAGCTACAGATTGACATGACCAATTGGGATTATAAAGAAAAAAAATATTGGGAGCCGAATTTTAAACTAGACCCTTATCATAATGAGGAATACTTCATTGTAGAACTCAGAAAAATCCTTGAAGAAACTATTTCCCAACAACTCCGAAGTGATGTACCTGTTGGAACCTATCTTAGCGGGGGGCTGGATTCTTCTCTGGTTACGATTTTAGCCTCTAAATTTTTAGATAATCAAATAAGCTCATTTAGCGGAGCTTTCCATGAAGGGCCTGAATTTAATGAATTAAAGTATGCCAGAATTGCTGCTGGAGCAGCTCATGCAAACCTTCATGAGATCTACCCAACTGAGGACGAATTTATTCAATATCTTCCCAAATTAATTTATCACCTTGACGAGCCTGTTGCAGGCCCAGGTCTTTTCCCTCAGTATATTGTTTCAAAGTATGCTTCTCAGCATGTGAAAGTAATTCTGGGAGGTCAGGGAGGTGATGAAATATTCGGGGGATACGCCCGATACCTTGTTGCATATCTGGAACAAGCGGTTAAAGGTGCAATTTTCGAATCAAATGAGGAGGAAGAACATATTGTGTCACTAAAATCAATCCTTCCCAACCTGCCTTCCCTGCGTCAATACATCCCAATGATGAAATCATTCTGGAACGATGGCGCATTTGAACCTATGGATCGCAGGTATTTCAATTTGATTAACCGGATGGGATCTTCAAAGATGTTCTTTAATCCCGAATTCCTTGCACAATCAAATGAAGAAGATATATTCGCAAAGTTCTCAGGATATTTCAACCATTCTGATACAAAAAGCTATTTCAATAAAATGACTCACTTTGATATGTTCGGAAGCTTGCCAGGTTTATTGCAGGTTGAGGATAGGGTGAGTATGTCAGTCTCTATCGAATCCAGGGTGCCACTGCTGGATAGAAGAATTGTAGATCTGATTTCCCGTATGCCGGCAGGTATGAAATTTAAAGGAGGGGAAATGAAATACCTGTTGAAAAAGACAATCAAAGATTTTATGCCCGAACCCATTTTAAATCGAAAGGACAAAATGGGATTCCCGGTGCCACTTCACATCTGGTCAAAAAATAAAGCTAAAGACTTTATTCTCGATGTCCTACTCTCCAAAAATGCAAGAGAAAGAAATATTATAAATACCCAATATGTGGAACAGCTTATCAACTCTGAACAACCTTTCAGTAGGGGTTTGTGGGGCATTCTGTCTTTGGAATTATGGTTCAATCAATTTATCGATAAATAACAAATACTCTCTATGGAAAATCAAACATCACCTATCAAATCAGAAACCTGGAAAATTGAAAAAATTGGGGTAATTGGCCCCGGAATCGTTGGTATGCCTATGGCCAGTATGCTGGCTAAAGCTAGAATTATGATCGGTACCGACACTCCCGCCAAAGTACTGGTCGTTCAAAGAGATTCCAGAAATTCGGGTTGGAAAGTGGACGCTATTAATAGTGGAAAATCTGTAATTGGCGGAATTGAACCTGATTTGGATGATATAACAAGGGAAGCAGTTCAGGCAGGTTTACTCTCTGCTACTTCTGATTTTTCCAATCTTTCAGATGCCGATGTGATTCTTGTTTCAGTTCAGACTGATAAAAAAGGATTCGAACCAGATTATGGACCTTTATTCGGAGCCCTTGACAAATTAGGAGAAGCCTTAAGCAAAAAACCTGCCGGAAAAGTTCCTATGGTTGTCTTTGAGTCAACATTAGCTCCAACCACAATGGATACTCTAATAAGAACTCATTTTCAAAAATATGGCCTGCAGGAAGGTAAGGATATTCTCCTTGGAAATAGTCCTAACAGGGTAATGCCCGGTCGACTTGTTGAACGTATCCGTGAATCAGATAAACTGGCTGGTGGTTTACACCCCGAAACACCTAAACTTATCGCCAGGTTATATAAACATATCGTTACCAATGGGGAAGTTTTCCAGACGAACAGTCTTACTGCCGAGATTGTTAAAACCCTTGAAAATGCCTACAGGGACGTAAGGATCGCCTTCTCTACTGAAATAGTAAGGTACTGTGATCAAAATAATATCGACTTTTACAAAGTTCGGGATCAGGTTAATGCAAGTATGGCTCAATCAGATAATGCAACTGCCGATCCTAATGCAGTCCCCAGTGGAGGAATTCTTATTCCAATGCTTGGAGTGGGTGGTCATTGCCTGCCAAAAGATGGAATTTTATTATGGTGGAGAAATATCGAAACCGGAACAGATACTAGTAATAGCCTGATCCTGAACTCAAGGTTGATTAATGATGATTCACCATCTTTCACGTTCAAACAAGCGGAAAAGAAATTCGGTAGTATGAAGGGTAAGCGGATTGCTTTACTTGGAGTAGCTTACAGGTTTAATTCAGAAGATACCAGGAATTCTCCTACGCTTACTTTGGCAAACTATCTGCGAGACAATGATTATGATTACATTATGCACGATCCATATGTAAAAGATGATGACCAGAACCTCGAAAAATATGACCAGTTCGGCCATTATACCAGAGATTTATCGGAAGCATTGAAAAGTGCTGACTATATTATCCTTTGTAATTCTCATAAGGAATACATGGATAAAATTGATGAGATAGTCTCTGAACCACAATCTCTTAAAGGAGTTGTTGACGCATGTAACATTTATAGAGCTGAGTATTTTGAAAAAGCTGGAATCCCATATACTGGTATTGGAAGAGGAACAGAAAATCCGTCTGCTGAATTTGTTGGATTCGTGCACGATAGCTTTAGAGTAATGGAAAAAGGCTTGGCTAAAGAACTAACAAATCTAATAGCCTTCTATAACAAAAATTACGCTTTTGATGACTATAATAAAGTAGCCTTCGCCGATGTTCAACGATTGGCTAAGACTTGCTCCACTGGTTGTGAAATTGCAGATGCAGATCCAATTCACTCTGTTCCTGATTTCAACGGTTTTACTCCGAAGCTATCAGAGATAGCAGAGAATATTTAGGTTTTTTTGAATATAGCTTGTTTAGATTGCTAATTCACAAGAATCTATAATTCACATTACTTCTAATGAAGCTACCCTGAAAACAAATCTTCAGGGTAGCTGTTTCAAGCTTGAATGAAAATTATATGCAGGATAAATTAGCGGAAGAAGTGTCCAGCTCTCGCACCTATGGAATAATTGGAGGTGGTATTCTTGGAATGACATTGGCCCTCCGGTTGAGCCAGAAGGGTCATAAAGTTACTATCCTTGAAGCAGCGAATAAAGCTGGAGGACTTACCAGTTCATGGGATATGAATGGAGTTATCTGGGATAAATACTATCATGTAATCCTGATGTCAGATCTTCACACCCGGAAAATTTTATCAGAAATTGGTTTGGATGATGAGTTTAAGTGGGTGGAAACCAGAACAGGATTCTTTTCTGACATGAAACTACATTCAATGTCAAACCTGATAGAATTTTTCAAATTCCCACCTCTCAACCTGATTGATAAATTTCGCTTGGGTATCACCATTTTTGTGGCATCTAAAATTACTGACTGGCAAAGATTGGAGGAAATTCCTGTTCAGCAATGGTTATCCCGCTGGTCAGGAAGAAGAGTATTTGAAAAAATTTGGCTACCGCTTTTAAAAGCAAAGTTGGGCGACAATTACAAAAATACATCAGCAGCATTTATCTGGTCAACAATTCAGCGAATGTACGCTGCCCGTAAGAGTGGTCTGAAAAAAGAAATGTTTGGCTATATTAAGGGCGGTTACGAAAGAATCAATACTAAATTTGCACAGCATCTTATCGATTCAGGTGTGACCTTTCATTTGAACACCGAGGTAAAAACCGTTGAGCATAATCAATATCAGGGCATCAATGTCACTACTTCAGCTGGTGAAACCCTTGTATTTGATAAAGTTATTTCTACTCTTACATCAAAACCTTCTGTAAATATTGCACCATCTCTTACTGAAAAAGAAAAGACTGATCATGGAAGTATTAAATACCTCGGAGTGATCTGTCCTTCATTAATGCTAAAAAAGTCAATTTCTCCATATTATGTGACAAATATTACGGATCCATGGCCTCCATTTACGGGTATTATTGAGATGACCGCATTGATTGATAAACAGGAAGTTAAAGGGAATAATCTGGTGTATCTTCCTAAATATGTTGAAGTGGATGACCCATTATTTAATCTTACAGATGAAGAATTGAAAGAATCATTTTATGGCGCTTTAAGAAAGATGTACCCTGATTTGTCGGAGGAAGACCTTGTGTTTTGGGGTGTGTCCAAAGCCCGAATTGTATTTGCACTGCCGACAATAGGCTATTCAAAAAAACTTCCGGGAATTCATACTTCAATAACTAATTACCATATAATCAATTCATCACAAATTATAAATGGTACATTGAATGTTAATGAGACAATTTTTGTAGCAGAATCAAAATTGAAAGAAGTATTATAAACTATATGAATATGAATAAACCATTAGCCAGTATCTCGCTTGACCTCGATAATCAATGGTCATATATGAAAATACATGGCGATGAGGGCTGGGATTCCTATCCTTCATATTTTCAAATTTTTGTTCCACATATCCTGGATGTCCTGGATGAATTGAATTTGAAAATTACTTTCTTCATTGTAGGAAAGGATACGGAAAATGAAAATAATGTAAAGTACATCAAGATGATCACTGATCGGGGCCATGAGTTGGGAAATCATTCCTATCATCATGAATCCTGGTTGCAAACATATTCCTATGAAAAAATAGAGAAAGAGATCATCATGGCTGAGGAAGCAATTTATGCCGCCACTGGCCATAAAACAATTGGATTCAGAGGTCCTGGATTTAGTTGGAGTTTTGACCTTCTGGAAGTAATCTGTAAGAGAGGCTATTTGTATGACGCTTCTACTTTACCAACATGGTTGGGTCCTCTGGCAAGGATGTACTATTTTTCAAAATCAGACCTGCCTGCTGAGGAACGGAAAGCAAGGAAAGAACTATTTGGGAAGTTTAGTGATGGCCTTCGACCGAATAAACCCTATTTCCATAAACTAAAGGAAGGTAGAAAAATTCTGGAGATTCCGGTTACAACAATTCCTGTTCTACGAATACCTTTCCATTTAAGCTACTTGGTTTATCTGAACGGAATGTCTCCTCTTTTAATGAAAATATATCTATTCTTAGCTATCGCTTTATGCAAGTTAACTGGTACCAGACCAAGTTACCTCTTGCATCCGCTTGATTTAATCGGGGGCGATAAAGTTAAAGAATTAGCTTTTTTCCCGGGAATGAACCTGGCAAGTGATACTAAAGTCTCTGTTTTTAAGTATGCAATAAAGCAATTACAAAAACATTTTAATCTTGTAAATATGTCGGAATTCTCAAAATCCATCTAATATGCACTCACCTTAATAACGCCATAAAATGACCCAGCACTGTGAATCAAATTTAAATTGTACGGAGAATAAAGCATTCCTGTTCGAAAAGAACGGAATTCCAATCATGGAGTGCAAAAGTTGTCATCATAGGTTTGCTGATATGCATAACTTTGATAATCACATTGATGAAGTTTATTCTGACGAGTACTTTTTTGAAGGGAAGGCGGGTTATCCAAATTATCTGGAGGAAAAAGATTTGCTGATAAAGGCTGGGGAAAGATATGCGAAAATAGTCCAACGTTATATGCCAACTGGTGAACTGTTAGATGTTGGGAGTGCTGCTGGATTTATCATGAAAGGATTCAAAAACTTTGGCTGGAAATGCGAGGGGGTCGAGCCAAATAATACAATGGCTAAATATGGAAGAGATAACTTTAACTTCAATGTCTCCACATCCAGCCTGGAAGATTATATAACAGAAAAGAAGTATGACCTGATCACAATGATTCAGGTTATAGGCCATTTTTATGATCTTCACAAAGCAATCAATAACGTTGAAGCACTTCTTAAACCCAATGGCTTTCTCCTAATTGAATCATGGAATGTAAAAAGCTTGATAGCCAGGTTCTTAGGTAAGAAATGGCATGAGTACAGCCCTCCAAGTGTGTTGCACTGGTTTTCAGATGACAGTCTCCGGTATATCCTAGAAAATCATGGATTTAAATTAGTAGCTAAAGGGCACCCGATAAAAAAAATCAATGTAAAACATGCTTTTTCATTGCTAGATGAAAAATTACCAAAGTTTGTTTTTAAAAAACAAGTTTTCTCATGGTCAATTGCAGTGGCAGGAAACTTTTCTGTTATCTACCCTCTCCACGATCTTAAATGGTATATATTTAAAAAAATCTGAATTAGTGATATTTGCAGTATACAGCAAACTTCCACTTATAATATTCTTGTTTAAAACTTTTAACTATGGAGTCGAATAATAAGACATCAATCAGTATTGTCCTTCCTTGTTATAACGAAGAAGCAATTCTGAAGGCAAATCTTGACAAAGTTATCAGCTACCTGGAAACAAAAAATGATAAGTATAATTGGGAGATTGTTATCATTAATGATGGTAGTAAAGATAAAACCGGACAAATAGCTAATGAATATGAGCAAAAGGAATCCCGTTTAAGAGTCATCCACCACCCAACAAATCTTAACCTGGGTAATGCTCTTAAAACTGGATTTTGTAATGCAAGGGGTGACATTATTGTAGTGTTGGATATTGATTTAAGCTATGATGTAGACCATATTGAGCGTCTTGTTGATAAGATGACAGAAACAAAGGCTGATATTGTTGTAGCTTCACCATATATGAAAGGTGGACAGGTAACGGCTGTTCCTTTTTCAAGAAGAATAATGAGTAAATGGGTAAACAAGTTCATGAAATTTGCTGCTCAGGAGAAGTACCACACTTTTACAGGTATGGTAAGAGCATATAGGAAGGAATTTATACTTTATGTAAACCTGAAAACCAGGGATTATGAAATAAATCCTGAAATCATGTATAAGGCTATGATTTTACGAGCTAAAATCATTGAAATTCCGGCACACCTGGATTGGACTGAACAAAACAAATTTGCTGAAAAAAGGACCTCAAGTATGAGAGTAATCAGGGGATTTTTCTCTGGATTGATGTCGGCATTTATTTTCAGACCATACATTTTCTTCCTCATTATCGGTGCATTTTTAATGGCTCTCTCAATGTATGAGTTGATTTGGCTTCTATATGATACTATTTCTGCACTACCGGATCTTTATGCTCATCCTCAGTTAATTGAAGACCCATTCTCCACAAGTCTTGCACTTCAGTTTAAGAAAAACCCTCATACTTTTCTTGTAGGAGGTGTCACTTTCCTCGCTGCTATCCAATTCTTGAGCCTCGGCTTCCTTTCTCTTCAAAGTAAACGATACTTTGAAGAAATGTTCCATCTCGGAACCTCATTAAAAGCAAGAAAATAATAAACCTAGACCATCTTTCTTATAATGTGATAGGATTACTGTTTCGAATTGTAAATTCTCTTTGCAACAGCGTCATTAACTTCTTGTTTGACAATTACTTTTTCATTCTGAATAATAGGAATATTTCTTTCTGATTTAAAGAATTATTAATTCCCATAATGCATAGTGTGATGAGTGTAGAATAATACTATACTCCAATAATAGTGATATTAAAAACTATCTAAGATGAAGCTTTCTATTCCCAAAAACCCATTTATCTTCTTTCTGCCGCTTTTGGTGTTATACCTTTTTATTGTTTTTTTTCTACACTCTGATACTCATTATGGGGATGAGAATCGTTACCTGATATTTGCAAATAACTTACTGAATGGTATTTATTCGCCACCTCCCCCAGATATCGACCTGAGTAATGGCCCTGGATATCCAATATTAATGATGCCTTTCCTTGCCCTGAATTTGCCATTGATAACGATATCATTATTCAATGCCGTTCTCTACTATCTTTCTGTTGTACTGCTATTTATCTCATTAAAAAGATCAGTCAACATAAAATTAGCGCTTGCTTTTAGTTTATTCTGGGGATTCTATATAAATGCGCTTGAATTTCTTCCCGTAATGCTCTCTGAGATATTGATTCTATTCTTAAGCGTACTTTTTTTATTGCTCATGCTTCATGCATTTTCAAAAGGAGATAAACCTAAACAAAGAATTAACTTAATAGCGGCAGGAGTTGTTTTGGGAGCCATAATACTTACCAAAACAATTTTTGGCTATGTATTGCTAGTCATGATAGTGGGAAATATTTTCTTATTGATATTCAATTGGAGAATTCGAATGTACCAGAAAAGTATGATGATCCTAATGATTGGATTTATTGTTTCATTACCCTTTCTCATATATTCTTATTCATTGACGAATCGTGTCTTCTATTGGAGCTCAGTTGGAGGAAATAATTTATACTGGATGTCAACTCCTCATGAGAATGAGTACGGGAGCTGGATGTCCTTTGAAAAGAAAGATTTGGATACTTTAAATCTGCATAGTCAAGTAAAACCTCATTATTTTTCAGAATTCTCCAGTCTTCATTATAGCAATATGCTGGAAATATTTAAGAAACATGGTGTTGAGCAGGATGATGCATATAGGGATGCAGCTATTCAAAACATAAAAAATCATCCTGTTAAATACTTAAAAAATTGTTATAGCAATCTCAGCAGAATCCTTTTTAACTTTCCCTATTCATATAAGCTTCAATCCCCTGATACTTTGCTGCGAATTCCTTTTAACGGATTGTTAGTAATGCTAATGCTTTTGAGTCTGATTCCAACACTTAAAAATTGGATAAATGTTGAGAATCCCATCAAATTTTTACTAATATTCTCCTTGATTTACCTGGGTGGAAGCATACTGGCGAGTGCAGAAACCAGGATGTTCTCTGTTGTTGTACCTTTCTTTATTTATTGGGTAGCAACCATCTTATCAAAAACAATTAAGTTCAATTTTAAAATTGAAGAAGGAACAAGTCAATAGTGGATTTTAGGTTTATTTGTTTGACGAAGGATTTGTAAAGCAATACTTATACTAAAATGATGAAGAGAATTCTACGAAAGTCTTGGTATAATGAAGTTCAAATACTATTTCACTATGTAATGCAATCATAAAAGAGAATAGCGATGATGTAGCATTGAATCATAAGTATTGAAACAGTAACGGAGGATAATGAATTATCCTCCGTTATCTTTTTCTTGGCTAAACAATTCATTCAATCTTTTTTTCAGGTAATTTGATTTTTCGATGAAATGAGCTTATTCAATTATTCCGCTTGATAATCATGTGTTACCTGATAATGAATTTCTTAGATGATTTCTTATCCTCTGATTGAATAAGCATATAATAAGTTCCTGAAGGAAGTTGTCCTAAATCTAAAACTTCCTTGTTCACATTGTCCATTTTATGCACATAAACAGTTTTTCCTTCAACATTAAAAATATTAATTAATATCCATTCTGCCTGCAATCCAGGGATTTCAACGTTAATAATTCCACCACTTGGATTTGGATATATTGACCATTCTATCTTTGTGTCCCCATTATCATGATTCTGCATTGTGAGACTATCTTCAAAATGACTACTTCCACCATTTGTTAAATAATTGTTTAAACTACCATTTGAATATACAGTTGGTGCTGTAAATAATACGTCTTCAATATCAATTAAATTAATAGTTATTGTAGCTTGGCTCGAACTATTAGGATTTCCATTATCTGACACAGAAATAGTTATCTGAAAAGTTGACTGATTTTCGAAATCCAGAACAGAAGAGTTGGATACAAGAAGTTTTCCTGTTGCATTATTAATATAGAACGCTCCTCCAGGATTTCCTGATATAATTTGATAAGTCAATAACTGGCTTACATCCTGATCCTGAGCCTCCACTGTGCCAATTGTTGTTCCATTCATGGAATTTTCTTCTATTGCAAATGCCTGATTGTTAATATTTGGAGAATCATTCACATTAAGAAGATTGACAGTTGCATTAGCTTGGCTGGACAATAAACCCACACCATTATCCTGAACTTTTATAACAAGTACAAATGATGTTATGAGTTCATAATTGAGAGCTGCACTATTAGCTACGATAAGTGTTCCATTTGCAGAATTTATTGCAAAAGCACCACTCGTGTTTCCTGAAAGAATAGTATATGTTAATGACTGACCGGCATCTGGATCTGATGCAACTACTGTGCCGACTATTGTTCCATTTGACGAATTCTCACTGACTGAAAAAATCTGGTTGCTTATTATCGGTGGTTCATTAAGATTTGAGATATTTATAGTAATCGTGGCCTGACTGCTTAAGCTTCCAGTACCATTATCCTGAACTTTTACAATCAAAGAAAAAGTGGGAATAAGTTCAAAATTTATAGAAGCTGAATTAGATACAACTAATTGACCTGAACTGGTATTAATTGCAAAAGCCCCATTCGTATTCCCCGAAATAATGGAATATGTGATGGACTGTCCGACATTAGGGTCAGAAGCAATAACAGTACCTACAATAGTCCCATTTGCAGAATTTTCATTTAAGGTAAAGGATTGGTTGGTAATAACAGGAGGTTGGTTACCGGTTGCAAGGATATTTATTGTAGAGACTGCTGAATTTGTTAAATTGCCGTATCCATTATCCATAACTTGAATAGTAAGATAAAATACGGGTGTCGTACCAGGATTTAGAGCAGAAGAATTATTCACAAATAAAACTCCTGAAACTGGGTTTATACCAAATCCATTATTCACATTTCCTGCAATGATGGAATATGTGAGTGCTTGCCCTGCATCAGGATCTGTTGCCAGAACGGTACCTAAAGAAGAACCATTTGCAGTAAATTGATATACATTGAAAATCTGATTACTGAGAATGGGCTGTTCATTAATATTATTAATGTTAATAGTTATGCTTCCTTGATTATATAGGTTACCTGTGCCATTGTCCTGAACTTTTACTGCTATTGTAATAAAAGGAGTGACCTCATAATTTAAAATAGTGGAGTTGGTAACAATCAGATTCCCATTCGTAGAATTAATTGCAAAAGCACCTCCGGTATTACCTGAAAGGATGGAATAAGTTAGGGTTTGACCAGCATCAGGATCAGTGGCAATTACAGTCCCAACAGTTGTTCCGTTGGCTGAATTCTCATTGATGGAAAAGGATTGGTTACTAATAACCGGCTGTTCATTAATATTTAATAGAGTAATTGTGACTGTAGCCTGACTGCTTAGATTGCCAGTGCCATTATCAAGTACTTTTACTACTAAGGCAAATGATGGAATAGTCTCGAAATTTAAGGCTCCCGAATTTGTAACAATAATAACACCTGTGGCAGAATTAATGGCAAAAGCTCCATTTGTATTACCAGATAGAATCGAATATGTGAGCAATTGCCCTGCGTCAGGATCAGTTGCAATCACCATTCCTACTGATACCCCATTAGACGAATTCTCATTAATAGAAAAAGCCTGATTTGTGATTAAAGGTACCTCATTTAGGTTAAGAATATTTACGGTGATTGTAGCCTGACTACTAAGATTGCCGGTACCGTTGTCCTGAACTTTAATGATTAGGTTAAAAGCTGTAATGGACTCAAAGTTTATGGCAGTTGAGTTGGCAACACTAAGTACGCCGGATATAGCATTAATAATGAAAGCATTGTTTGTGTTTCCTGATAGAATTGAATATGTGAGAGTCTGTCCGGCATTAGGATCAGAAGCTACTACTGCGCCTACTGTACTTCCATTGGGTGCATTCTCATTCAGGTTAAAGGTCTGATTTGTAATAACAGGAGGCATGTTTCCAGCCTGCAAAACATTGATAGTGATGGTGGCATCATCATAAAGGTTGCCCGTACCGTTATCCTGAACTTTAATCAACAGACTGAAAACGGGATTCGTAGTATAGTTTACAACAATTGCGTTATTAACAGTTATTTGTCCGGAGGAGGAATTGATGATAAAAGCACTGCTGGTATTACCAGATATAATTGAATAGGTTAAAATTTGACCGGCATCTGGATCAGATGCAGCAACTATTCCAACAGATGTGCCATTAGCTGATCCTGAAGTAACAGTAAAAGTTTGATTGTTTACAACAGGCGGTTCATTAATATTTATGAGGTTAATCATTACAGTAGCCTGACTACTCAGATTGCCAGTGCCATTATCCTGGACTTTCACAATCAAATCATAAGAAGGAGTAGCTTCAAAGTTTAATGCAGAAGAGTTAGCAACAGATATAACACCTGATAGAGAGTTTATTACAAAAGTACTGTTTGTGTTTCCTGAAAGAATGGAAAATGTTTTGGTTTGACCTGCATCCGGATCAGTGGCAATTACTGTACCAACAGTAGTTCCGTTGACAGAATTCTCATTTATTGAGAAGGATTGGTTAGTGATAACCGGTGGTTCATTAATGTTTATTAAAGTGATTGTGACTGTAGCCTGACTGCTTAGACTTCCAGCGCCATTATCCTGAACTTTAATAACCAATGCAAAAGACGGCGTAGATTCAAAGTTGAGTGCTGCAGAGTTGGCAACAGTGATAATTCCTGTTGTAGAACTGATGGCAAAAGCAGTATTGGTATTTCCGGAAAGAATGGAAAATGTTTTGGTTTGACCTGCATCCGGATCAGTGGCAATAACTGTTCCTACAGTAGTTCCATTGGAAGAGTTTTCGCTGATAGAGAAGGATTGGTTAATGATAACCGGTGGCTCATTAATATTTATAAGATTGATAGTGACTGTAGCCTGACTGCTTAGATTGCCAGTGCCATTATCCTGAACTTTAATAACCAATGCAAAAGACGGTGTAGATTCAAAGTTGAGTGCTGCAGAGTTGGCAACAGTGATAATTCCTGTGGTAGAACTGATGGCAAAAGCAGTATTGGTATTTCCTGAAAGAATGGAAAATGTTTTGGTTTGACCTGCATCCGGATCAGAAGCAATGACTGTTCCAACTGCAGTTCCATTGGCTGAATTCTCATTGATTGAGAAGGATTGGTTAGTGATAACCGGAGGTTCATTGATATTTAGGAGAGTGATTGTGACTGTGGCCTGGCTGCTCAGATTGCCAGCACCATTATCCTGAACTTTCACAACCAAAGCAAATGATGGTGAAGTTTCAAAGTTGAGTGCTGAGGAGTTAGCAACTGTGATAATACCTGTAGTGGAACTGATGGAAAATGCAGTATTGGAATTGCCTGAAAGAATTGTGAAATTTAATGTTTGACCAGCATCTGGATCAGTGGCAATTACTGTTCCAACAGTAGTTCCGTTTGCTGAATTCTCATTAGTAGAAAAAGCCTGATTTGCGATTACAGGTAGCTCATTTAGATTAAGAATATTCACTGTGATTGTAGCCTGGCTGCTAAGATTGCCAGTGCCGTTGTCTTGAACTTTAATGATCAGGTTAAAAACAGCGAGTGATTCAAAGTTTATTGAAGCAGAGTTAGCTACACTCAGCACTCCAGATAAAGCGTTGATAGTAAAAGCGTTGTCTGCATTTCCTGAAAGAATTGAATATGTGAGAGTCTGACCTGAATTAGGATCTGATGCAACAACAGTGCCTACTGTAGCTCCGTTAGGTGCATTCTCATTCAGGTTAAAGTTTTGATTGGTAATAACAGGAGGCAAGTTTCCAGCTTGCACAACATTAATTGTGATAATTGCATCATCATACAGGTTTCCTGTTCCATTATCCTGTACTTTAATCAACAGACTGAAAAGTGGATTGGTTGTATAATTGACAACTGTTGCGTTATTAATTGTAATAAGTCCGGTCGAGGAATTAATAATAAATCCATTACTGGTATTACCTGATATAATTGAATAGGTTAAAACCTGGCCGGCATCGGGATCAGACGCAGCAACCGTTCCCACTGATGTGCCATTTGCAGAACCTGAAGTCACACTAAAAGATTGATTGCTTACAACAGGAGGTTCATTGATATTTATAAGATTTATGGTTACAGTGGCCTGGTTACTCAGATTGCCAGTGCCATTATCCTGGACTTTCACTACCAAAGCGTAAGATGGTGTGGATTCAAAGTTGAGTGCTGCAGAGTTTGCAACAGTAATAATACCTGTTGCAGAGTTGATGGCAAAAGCAGTATTAGTGTTGCCTGAAAGAATAGAATATGTTAAAGTCTGACCAGCGTCCACATCAGATGCACTTACTGTTCCAACCGTTGCTCCGTTAGTTGAATTTTCATTGATGGAGAAGGATTGGTTACTAATAGCAGGAGGTTCATTGACATTAATGAGCAAAATTGTGACTGTTGCCTGGCTGCTGAGATTACCGGTGCCATTATCCTGAACTTTTACTACTAAAGCGTAAGATGGTGTTGATTCAAAGTTGAGTGCTGCAGAGTTTGCAACAGTAATAAGACCAGTTGTGGAGTTGATAGAAAAAGAAGTATTGGTATTTCCTGAAAGAATGGAAAACGTTTTAGTTTGACCTGCATCAGGATCAGAAGCTACAACCGTTCCAACACTGGCTCCGTTGACTGAATTCTCATTGATGGAGAAGGATTGGTTAGTGATAACTGGTGGTTCATTAATATTTATAAGATTGATTGTGACAGTAGCCTGACTACTGAGAATGCTATTTCCGTTATCCTGAACTTTCACAACCATCGTAAATGAAGGCGTGGATTCATAGTTTAGAGCGACAGAGTTAGCAACAGTGATAATACCAGTGGTGGAGTTGATGGCAAAAGCATTATTAGTGTTACCTGATAGAATAGCGTAAGTAAGTATTTGACCTGCATCTGGATCATATGCGATTACTGTTCCAACGGTAGTTCCATTTACTGAATTTTCATTTATAGAGAAAGTCTGGTTTGTGATGACCGGAGCTTGATTTGTTGAACCTGAATATTCAAAAGTGCAAATATCAGGTGCACTTCCAATATATGGTAATCCAACATTTACTCCAGCATCAATTAAATCTGATCCGGAAGCTAAGTGTAAAAAATTAAGAACGGGTAAACTCCCATCAGCCTGCCTGGGTCCAGACATACCAATAGTATCAATACTAATAAAATCTGAATTACTAACTGTCACAGTACCATTCCAGCTATTGTTTTGAACAATTGAGGATGTATTTATTGCATAATTTACAATATTCAGGTAACTAAGGTTATTCTTCAGAATGTGAGCATCATTGAATTTAGAATAGTTAAATCCATAATTACCATTCCTGAATGCAGTGCAATTATATAGAATACTTGGGAAATGATTTAATCCATTACTGCTAAAATTTTCCTCAAAGCCGTTCATATAATTGTCATAAGCCATGCAGTCTGTCAGTTTTCTCAAATATGTAGTAAGTATACCATTTGTATTTGGGCCCATTTTAAATCCACAACCATTGCCAGTATGTGTCATATTTGTGGGTGAATAGCCATTCAAAAAGGACCAACAATTATCTAATTCAATATAAGTATTAGTACCGAAGAAATCAAAACCATCATCACTATTGAACCATGATCTGCACCCTCTAAAAATATTATTGTCAGAAGTGGTGTTGTTTGTCATTCCAAATCCATTAGAACCATCATATGGTATTGTAGAAAGTGGGTCTTCATTGTGATGAGAATCACAATTCAAAATCAGGTTATTGTCGCAATTGCTGGAAATTGTAAATCCATAGCCCCCGACATGATCAAATTCGCAATTTTCAATAATACAATTATTCGTTCCGGAAGCTAACATCATTCCCACATTACAATTGACGACCTGTGGTAAATTAGTAACTCTTATCCCCTTAATGTGAATATAATTTGCAGTACCGGTTCTTAATCCAATTAAGGTTCCGGATGAGCTAGCCGAACCAAAATTAAAAACTGGTCTCTCAGTCAAATAGGACCAGATTTTAATCATATTTGCAGAGGTTCCACTCTTATTCTGAAGAATTTGTTCAGCAACGTAATTATACGTTCCCCCTCTGACATAAATCGTATCCCCTGCATATACTTTTGTCCAGGCCTTGTTTAATGTAAAAAAAGGTGAATTTATAGTGCCACTGTTATTATCATTCCCTGATGGTGAAGTATAATATTTAGCACCTAGTAGAAAACTATGATTTAATATGACTGATAGCATGAAAATTATAATAACTTTCATATGCTTTGTTAGAATAATACTTTTGTATGAAAATGATATTTTTGGTAGGATAGAATTCATAGTTGTTAAATGAGCAGTTTTAGTTATTATAGCAAGAAAAACAAATTTTCTTTACTTTCATATGACTTTTTTTTAAGTTCAACTCTAAATACCTTGATATACAGACAGCTAATGGACTTGATATCAAAGTTTGCTTTTAATGTAAACTTTTAATCAGCATAATGAATATGCATTATTGTTAGTCATTATTTATTGAAAGAACACCTTATTTAACGGCATAATTCAGTTTATCCATTGTTAAAAACCTAATAGGAGTTGGATTTACCTGAAAAATTGGATTTTCATACATTGAAAATTCAATGTTGAAACTAGTTTTGTTTGGAGTGGTGTTTCCAAATATTAAAGAAGTGAAAAGAAACAATTGAATGACTGTTAACAGAATAAATACCAATGATATTCTGATTTTTCCAGCCTGATTTGAGATTAATTGATCTGTCATGATTCTTAAGTTCAGATCACAAATCTAATAAAATAGATTTTAGGAATATCTTTACTGAGATGTCAGAACCGCTCGATGTAAATCATATGGATAAATATATTTTTACAAAGTAAATATTTATTTTACTTTGTAATTTATTGTTAGCATGAGATTGCGAGAGATTGTGTTACAAAGTCGATATCAAAATCTATTGTAAAATGATTTTTCGTAATCTGAAAATGTGAATAAGTATTATAATATTGTTAATAAATAAAGTCTTGAAAGATGAACTTCATTTATAACATTACAAATTTAAGAGATTATTGGACCTGGAGTTATATTGTTTGCTAAAGGTACAAGTCTGAAAATTAATAGAATACATTAATTTTATTGCCCAGAGCCCATTAATACAGATTTGATAGTTTTAACAGTTAGCAGTAAATCTGTTTCAAGCGACCAATTATCGATATATTGTAAGTCCATTCTCATCCATTCTTCGAATGATATGCTATTTCTTTTTGGCATAGTTTGCCAGATACAAGTGATACCAGGTCTCATTGATAAACGACGAAGCTGCCATGATTTGTACTGTTTGACCTCACTCATGATTGGTGGGCGAGGACCAACCAAAGACATATCACCTTTAATGACATTAAAGAATTGAGGCAGTTCGTCCAGACTGGTTTTTCTTAGGAATTTCCCTACGTTAGTAATTCTTGGGTCATTTTTGATTTTGAATACAGGACCTGTCATCTCATTTTGATCCATTATCTTCATCTGCATCTTCTCTGCATCTTGCATCATTGTCCTGAATTTGTAGATAAAGAATTCACGCCCATGAAGTCCAACCCTTTTTTGTTTGAATATCACTGGTCCTTTTGACGAAAACTTAATCATAACAGCGATCAGTATCATAAAAGGCATCCATAATGTTACGACAACACATGAAATAACAAAATCCATTATGTACTTCCAACTCAGTGCGTATTGGTTTGATGGTGCATTTTTATATGAAATAAAAGGAATGCCATCAAAATGGTTCAAATCAGGTCGAGAAGTAGCCATAGTCAATAGTTGTGAATGCAGGCGAAAAGCTACACCAACTTCTTCACAGGCGTGAATTATGTTTTGTACTTCATCTTCAATGATGTTTGATTTGCAATAAAAACTTCATCAACGATTTCAGATTTGATTATATTCGAAAGGTTGTTCGTCTTTTTGAACATCTTTATACTCGAGCTAAATGCATCATGAATGCGATGAGATTCAGAAATAATCATTACAATTTTGTATCCCCACTCTGGATGATCAATGATTCGATTAATGAAAGACTCATTATCATCACCAGCAATGATTATAATATTTGTTAGATTATGTCCTTTTCGTCTTTGTCTCATATAGTGTTGATTGACAGCTATATAAGATGAGAAGATGCTAAGTTGATTTAAAATAGAAAAGAGGATTATAAACTCCTTAGAAATGCTGGAAAGGTTGAAAAGGCTCACTAAACCAAAAAGAATACCAGCTCCTATAACAGTAAACATTACACTTTGCTTGAATAAGATTGCATAGTGATTAACTTGGTAAATTTTTAGGAGGCTAGTTCTCGACAATCCAAAGAACCAAATTGGAAGTAGGAGTAATAGTAATGAAAGATATTCAGAGGAGTAAGTAATATTATCTGAAAAAAAATATCGTACAAGATTAAAGGCTAAAATGAAAGTAATAACCGTAAGGGCTATTGTAAAGATGCCAAACATCGAGGATTTTATGCGTTCATCTTCCCGGATCATATGATATTTGGATTACGGTTTAAAACTTACTACTTGAAGGAATTCCTGGAATTTTTGAAGATTTAGCTATATAAGTTTTTCAAAGTGGAACAAATAGCGACTAGTCCAGAATTCCGTGATCACATTGTCAAAATTTATGCCTAATAACATAAAGTGTTGTATAATAACAATATAAAAATTTACAGCGTATGACTGATTTAGGATTTTGTCCCAAATTGAAAGTGTTTGTTCAAAAAAGGTAAAAAATCATAATATTATTAAAATTCACTAAAAATGTACGTTGTAGTTAAATCTGCAAGGTAAAATTGTTATTTTTGCATTCACCCTGTTAGTAAGCATTGTATTGATTTAAATAGATGTAAACCAGAGTGTTTTTCGGGATGTAGCGCAGCTTGGTAGCGCGCTTCGTTCGGGACGAAGAGGCCGCTGGTTCGAATCCAGTCATCCCGACAGTATGATTTTCTAGTGATCTATAATGTTCAATAGTTTTACAATTGGGTAACAAGTATTCTTAAAGCCACTTTAGCTCAGTTGGTAGAGCAGCGCATTCGTAATGCGCGGGTCGAGGGTTCGAGTCCCTTGAGTGGCTCTTTATGACTAATACTTTCATTTATGGACAGGTTATAATATAAGAAGTGGGTATTATAAGTGTTCTTTTTAAAATTGGCTATAAATATTTTCAAGAAAAGTTTTATATTTTCCAAAACCTTGATATTTTTACACATATTCTGAGAATAAAACTATGTTGTACTTGATAATATTTTACTATGAGAAGCTATTATGCAATTATTGTTGAAGATGAAAAAAATGTCCGTGAGGCGTTGTTGGAATTATTAACTCAGAATTGCCCTCAAATTAAAGTATGCGGGATGGCTGGTTCAGCCGGGGAGGCGCGTGTTTTATTAAAAAAAAATCAAGTAGATTTCATTTTTCTTGACATAGCGATGCCCAATGAAGATGGTTTTGTTTTTCTAAATTCTATTCCTAAGGAAAAGTACGGTGTTATTTTTACAACAGCTTATCATGAATTCGTTCTAAGAGCATTACGAGCAAATGCAGTGGATTATTTATTAAAGCCAATTGATTCTGGTGAACTGCGTGAAGCTGTTTGCTAAAGCAATTCATTATCATAGACTAAGAGATAATGATTTTGAGGTTCTAAATGTGTATAGAAATTCACTAGATGGAGTAGAGGATCACTATATAACTTATGGAAAGAATATTTCACGTATAACTGTTGCGGAGCAATTTGGATACAAAATTATTAACTTATATGAATTGATGTATCTTGAAGCTGACAGTAATTATACGACCTTGCACTTAGCTAATGGGAAAAGGATAATTGCTACACGTAATCTTGGAGAATTTGAAAAATAATAGAGAATCCGATGTTTTTTAGAAGACATAAAACGTTTTTGGTGAATGTAAAGTATATATCGGGCTATACAACAGTTGAAGGGAGTTTCGCGGAATTGCATAACGGGATGAAACTTGCTATCTCAAGAAGGAAGATTATTGAATTCAGGATGTGGTTAAAAAAGTATTCAGCATCAATTGATTAAAGTGAAGCAGTTATTTGTGTTGTTTATTTTCATTCTTTTGGGGAGCTCTATGAGTGGTCAAAATCCTTTCATTCGGCACTATACAACGCTTGATGGACTGCCAAGCAATACCATTTATCAGATCTATCAGGATAGTAAGCGTTTTATTTGGTTTACCACTGATGCCGGAGTAGTCAGATTTGATGGTTCTACATTTACCAACTATCGTAAGGAAGATGGACTTAGTAGTAATGACGTAATTCGAATAAAAGAGGATTCACTTGGAAGAATATGGTTTTTCAATTATAATGCATCAGTAAATTATATGTTTTCAAATAAAATTTACTCTAGTAAAACCGCCCATTTTCTAAATGCACTTCAAGGGAAGGGCTTTATATTAGATTTCATAAATTATGGAGATAATATTCTATTCTATAATCTTCAATGCGAGACTTTTTCAATGAATAAATACAATTTATCTATTAAGAATAGATTTTTCAAAAAGGCTGTTACACTTCCATTGAAATGGAATTCGCGAGAAAGTGTTAGAGTATCCTTTGTTGAAAATTTTGAGAATCGTAAGTTGAGAATCTGGACTATTTATGGAATTTATTCACAAATTGATTTTTTCAGTAATCCAATTGTTGAAGATACTACTCTCAAAATTGAAAGTGTTTACCCGACAAAGAAAAGTTACTTCTATGCAAAAACTACTAATCTAGGTGTTATAAAAATTTCAAAGAATTTAAAATTTGAGAAATTATTTTTGCCTTTTGATTACAACAGCGTGAAGTTTATATTGGAAGATAGTGAAGGGTTTTTGTGGATATCTGCATATGATAAAGGAGTATTTTGTTATAATGGAAATCAATTATTAAAATGGTTAGATATAAAAGAGGCTCTTTATCTATTTGAGGATAATGAAAAGAATATATGGGTTAGTTCCCAGTCAAATGGAGTTTTTGTAGTTAGAAGAGAAGTATTAAATCAAAATCACATTGATTTAGAATATTTCAATAGGCTGGAATTGAAGCAATTAAGTTTTGGCTCTTTTGGTGGAATTTGGTGTTCTGATGGTTATTCAATTTTTCTATATAATAATTCAAAGATAATCAGAAAAGATGTCTCTACTAATGATAATATTTTTGAGATTATTCATCATTTTAATGATCAATCAATGTTTGTTGCCAAAAGGAATAAGTATTTTTATTTTTTAAAACACATTGGTGAAGATAATTTGGATACTAAAATTAATATTGTAAGCGAAAAAAGAATTGACCTTTCAATAAAAAAAATACTTGTAGATAATAATACTAAGAGCTTTGTTCTTTTTGACCAAAATAGAATTATTGAAGGAGATATTAAATCAAAATTTAACAATTTAAAAATAACATATGTTCCGGGTAGGATTAATAATGCATACTTTGATTCTAAGAATAGATTAATTATTAATGGAAGAAGGAATTATTTTTTTAGCAGAGGTCAATTATTGCCTTGTTTTTTGCTAAGTCCATTTGATGGATCTGTTATAGTTGACCATTTGACAATTGATCGTGAGACCGAGATATTGAATCTAGATGGAGAAAGGCTGTGGCTAATTTATAAGTCACGCCGCTATGATTTACTAGAAGATTCTTACAAATCTATTAATGCCTACATAAAAAAAATCCTATACTTCGATAATTCCTTATATTTTTCAACGAATTCAAATATCTATCGTTGTGATAACCCGAAGAATATTTTAATGAATAATCGTTTGACTGTTCAACCATTAGAGTTAAACCTAAGATCGATAAATGACTTTATGATCTACAATGATTCTATTTATATCGCTTCTAAAGATGGCTTAACTGTGATTAGTGATTCATATTTCAGAAAAAAAGTTTCTGTTCCACCTAGACCATATACAAAATCTGTTTTAATTAACAATATTAATATTCAAGAGATTCCCCAAGAGATAAAGGTAACAGGTAAAAACACTATATCAATACATTTTAAATGTATTGATTATGCTGTAAATTCATACATTTATTCTTATAGTTTAGAAGGATTAGGAAATGTTGACTCTGTCTCTAAAGGTAATGATCTTGATGTAGTTTTCCAAAACCTCCCTAAAGGTCATTATGTATTCAAACTTAGGGTTAGAAAGGCTAATTCCGATTGGAGTGAAACTCTGGAACTCCCTATCATAATAAAACCAACTTTTTATGAATACCCCGCTTTTTGGGTTCTTATTTTTCTGATCCTTATTTTTATTGGTATTCAGACTTTTATGCAACTCAAGCAGATGAGATTGAATCGAATAGAAAATAACCATCAACTGGTAATGTTAGAGCAAAAAGCATTATTGTCAATGATGAATCCTCATTTCATCTTTAACTCCCTGGGCTCGATTCAAAATTTTATGCTTAGAAATAGATCAGGAGAAGCACTTCTTTACCTTAGCCAGTTCTCCAGACTCATCCGACAAAATTTCAATGCAGTAAATGTTGCAGTGATTAACCTTGAAGATGAAATTGATAGGCTTAAAAATTATCTGGAATTGGAACAAATAAGACTTGAGAATAAATTTGAATACTTCATTGAGATTGATGGAGGTTTTAGTGAGGATGTTTTTTTTATCCCGAGTATGATTATTCAACCCTTCGCTGAGAATGCTGTTTGGCACGGAATAGCATCAATCAATTATAAGGGTATTATTAGAATTAAATTTATTTATGTTACAGATGATATTATAAAAGTTATCATAGAAGATAATGGCGTTGGCATCCAAGACAATAAAAACTCAAAAAAGAAGTCACTTTCACATCTGCATCAAGGAATGAAAATGACTAAAAGAAGATTGATGCTGCTTGGAGAAAAAATCAAATCAAAATCTGTTCTGGAAATCACCCCATTATCTCCAAATAATAAATTTCCTGGAACCAGGATTGTTATTCACTTGCCTTTTTATAATGAAAACACTCAAAATGTGACCGATTGAGAGGAAATTCTGTTTATACCCATATTGATTTATACTTTTTATTATTGCCTCAGTTTACCGTTAAATCATCCATAAGCGCCCTTCATACAGAATTTACTACCGTTTAATCATCGGTCAGGTTTCATTATTTAATTTGCTATTATCTTTACCACAGAGTTTTAACTCTATCTGTATAAGGTATAAGTTCTGAAATTTTCCCATTGAATTCAGACTTCTTTTCCTAAAGCAGAAATGGATTAATTGCAAATTTGAAATCTTGTTTTTTATATCGCTCTTTGCATAAAAGTGAGGAAGTTTTATTGTCATCTAAACATCGATGACTAGTATATTCTGTTTTTTATATTACAGCTATCCCAAAATTGGATAGCTGTTTTTGTATTATTGATTCGGATAGCTAAATATTTAACTTTGCATAGTCGTTTATTCCTTTTTATGGGTTCAAAAAAACTGCATAACACTAACTCCGCTATCAAAATAAATACGGGGGTGAGTAAACCTTGTGCATTAAATACTATAGCTGCAAATAAATATAAGTCCTTTAACAGGAGGTATTTATCAGTAGATGAGTACACCTCTGGTATATTACGTGGTGATAGAGCTATCTTAAGTAAAGCTATAACACTAATTGAAAGTTCTCTTTTAGATCACCAAGCTAATGCTCAGGAATTGATCAAATCTTGCCTGCCCTATGCCGGGAATTCGATCAGGATTGGAATAACTGGTGTTCCAGGAGTTGGAAAGAGCACATTCATTGAAGCAATGGGGAAGTTCCTTATCAAGAATGGAAGAAAAATAGCTGTTCTTGCCATTGACCCAAGTAGCTCTAAAACAAATGGTAGCATACTTGGTGATAAAACAAGGATGGAAGAACTTTCTAAAGAATCCAATGCATTCATAAGACCCACTCCTTCTAGTGGCTCGTTAGGTGGTGTTGCACGCAAAACCAGGGAATCTATTATTCTTTGTGAAGCTGCCGGTTTCGATACAATTATAGTCGAAACTGTCGGAGTGGGACAAAGTGAAACCGAAGTACATTCTATGGTTGACTTTTTCTTACTCTTAATGCTTGCTGGGGCCGGAGATGAATTACAGGGAATTAAAAGAGGAATAATGGAAATGGCTGATGCTATTATTATCCACAAAGCAGATGGAGATAATATCAACAGAGCCCAATTATCTCTTTCTGAAATTAAGAATGCTATTCATCTGTTCCATCCCAGTGAATCTGGTTGGATTACCACAGCAGATCACTGTTCATCATTGACAAACGATGGAATTGATAGAATCTGGAAAACAATTTTAGAATATATCAACGTGACAAAGTCAAATAATTTCTTCTTCAAACATCGAACTTCCCAATCTTTAAGGGTTTTTCATCAAGCCCTTAATCAGAAAATGATTGGTCTCATGTATGAACAATCCTCCTTTAAAAGAAAGATTAAACAGAAAGAAGAAGAGGTCAGTAATGGCAAACAAAGTGCTTATACTGCTGCACAGGAATTATTTGAAATGTTTGTTAAAGAGATATCTGTTTAGTTACTTATGTCAGCTATAAATTCCTGTTATTTTCATCTATGTCTTTGTTTCGTGATGAATCCTAAATATAATAATACAATGCTGTCTCATTCATTGAAATCAAATATTCCAAGATAATCGTCTATTAAGAGTTTGGGGTTTAATTTCCTGGATTATTACTCAATATTTGAGCTATGGGGTCAATTTTAAGTTCTTTTATTTGATTATAAGGGAGGTAATTACTGGCTATTTAAAAGTATATTTTATATATTTGTATTTTTTATTTTCTTTGTAAAGCCAATCAAAAAGTTTCTATTTTTGCTTGATTTATCAAGAGATTATGAAGAACCCATTTGAGAATAGTTTAACAGAAATGAATCCCAATTCACTTGTTCAATACCTGAATAAACCAAGTGAAGAATTTACCAAAGCTGATTTAATTAGATATATAGATGATCATAATATTTCTATGATCAATTTCCGCTATACCGGTGGTGATGGCAGGCTCAAAACGCTGAATTTTGTCATCAATAATAAGGAACACCTCGACAACATTCTTACCACCGGGGAACGTGTAGATGGCTCCAGTTTATTCCCGTTTATTAAAGCTGGCAGTAGTGACCTCTACGTTATTCCCAGGTATAAGACTGCTTTCCTGAATCCTTTCAGCACCATCCCATCATTAGATATTCTTTGTTCCTATTATGATAAAAATGGGGCTCCTTTAGAGAGTTCTCCTGAATATATTCTTCAGCAAGCTCATAAAGCATTAAGAGAAAAAACCGGGCTTGATTTTGAAGTGATGGGTGAGTTGGAATACTATGTAATCAGTTCCGCAAAGGAATTATTTCAACCTGCTGATCAGAAGGGTTATCATGAAGCTTTCCCTTTTGCGAAATGGGAACAACTAAGAACAGAAGCTATGTTAGCTATAGCCCAAACTGGAGGTAAAATCAAATATGGACACTCAGAAGTGGGCAATTTTTTCCAGAATGGCTTAGAATATGAACAAAATGAAATAGAATTTCTGCCTACTAAATTAGAAGATGCAGCAGATCAATTAGTTATTGCTAAGTGGATTCTAAGAACCTTAGCTTATAAGTATGGTGTATCAGTTACCTTTGCTCCAAAAATTACTATTGGCAAGGCTGGTAGTGGTCTGCATATTCATACAAGACTTTTGAAAAATGGTAAAAATGCAATGGTTGAATCCGGCGTTTTGAGTAAAACAGCCAAAAAAGCCATTGCGGGTTATCTTGAACTAGCTCCTTCCTTAACTGCCTTTGGAAATACAAATCCAACTTCCTATTTTAGGTTGGTTCCCCATCAGGAAGCTCCAACAAACATTTGCTGGGGTGATCGTAACCGGTCAGTACTTGTTAGAGTTCCATTGGGTTGGTCAGGTAATAATAGCATGATCTATCATGCAAACCCTAACGAAAGAATTATAGATCAAGATTTTAGTAGTAAGCAAACTGTGGAATTCCGCTGTCCGGACGGTTCAGCTGATATCTATCTTTTACTTGCTGGACTAACAGTTGCAGCCAGGCATGGTCTAGAATTGAATCAATCACTGGCTATTGCTGAACAAACTTATGTGGATGTGAATATTTTTGATGATGAACACAAGGAAAGGGTTGCTAAGCTGAAACAATTACCAGTTTCATGCTGGGATTCAGCCGATAGACTTCTTGAGCAGGCTGAAATCTATCAAAAGTATAATGTTTTTCCAGTGTCAGTAATTGAAGGTACGGCAAGAAAATTGAAATCGTTTAATGACAAAGGATTGAGGGAGAAGTTAGAGAAAGACCAGGAACAACTTCAGAAATTGGTCAACCAATATATTCATTGTGGATGATCTGAAACATAAGTTATAAAATTATGGAGAGTAGGGCCTCCACAGTGAAATGTTTTTTTGAGGCATATACTGTCTAATATTGAATTTGGCTGTAATGCACCCATGTTAACATTTCAGTTAACAAATCGTAAGATGATATGCATAATGATAAATTTTGTTTGAGGTGCCTCCGGCACCTTTTTATTTGAAAGAAATGCTCAGAAGCTTTGATAATTTTCAACTTAAATTTAAATTTTCAAGGATATATTAAACGTAGGTAACATGGAAACTAAAATTTAGCAACTTGACGGGTTCAAGATCGATTTCTCATTTTGCAATGATAGGTGCTACTTTACTTTTTAGCATCAATTATTGGGTAGCCAAGGGTCTCATGCCGGACCATTTGCTTCCAATGCAAATTATTTTTCTCAGGATTGCTGGATCTTTATTCCTTTTCTTTTTATTAGATATGATGATTTTAAGGGTTAAAGTCAACAGAATCGAACGATCTGATATGCCTAGGATTATTCTGGCAGGTATGTTAGGAATAGCATTGAACCAAATCTTGTTTTTCTCAGGATTGAATTTGACCACTCCCATCGACACCGCTATAATCAATTCCAGTAACCCTCTGATGGTAATTCTGCTATCCTCTATTTTAACCAGAGAAAAATTAAAGGTCTTAAAGTTAGCCGGGATAGTTTTTGGGGCAACAGGAGCTATAATTCTGGTATTCTTTAGTCAGTTAAATTCAGCTCTTGAAGGTAGTTTCTTAGGAAACCTGATGATTCTGGCAAATACACTGAGTTGGAGTTTCTATCTGGTAATAGCCAAACCTCTATTTGAGAAGTATCATCCTTTACTGGTCATGAAATGGGTATTTTTCTTCGGATTTCTTTTTTCTTTGCCATTTACATCTTCATCAATGTTTAATTTTTCCTTTTCTGGATTATCATTAAATGTAATTGGCTCAATTCTTTATATTGTACTTGGTACCACATTCCTTGCTTACTTATTGATTACTTATGGATTGAAAAATTTATCTGCTTCTGTCGTTTCTGTATATACTTATATGCAACCAGTTATCGTAGCAATAATTGGAATTATCTTCTTTACTGAAAAGATTACCTTGATCAAGGTACTAGCTATTGCCTTGGTTTTCCTTGGAGTTATTACAGTTAGCCGTGCCAGGAAATAAAAAGTCTGTTCACTTTTGATGAACAGACTTTTTGCATTCTGCAGGATAGTTTTAGTCTAATTATGCAGGATGGATAGCTTCAACTGGGCACACATCAGCACATGAACCACAATCGGTACATACATCAGCGTCAATCTTATAGATATCACCTTCGGAGATAGCTTCCACAGGGCATTCATCAATGCAGGTGCCGCAAGCGGTGCAGTCGTCAGAAATTACGTAAGCCATTTTATAAGTTTTTTGGTTATTGGATGCAAATATAGTCAGTATTTTATATACACTTCTTAAGAGATTGTATTTAGATTGTATCTAAATTATCTAATTAGCGATAATCTATACCATAATTTGTAGTGTTATGGGTAAGAGATCGATGGGTTTTTTCAGGTTTATATGATTGATAATGAATTAGTAATACTAATTCTATTTTTTACTTTGATATGATTGTAAGTCTTAAATGGTTAGAATCTAAAATAAAAAAAATATCGATGACCACTTTTAATAAAACATATAACTTTGCAAATCATTCAATCAATCTGCATAAGCATGGGCAAAAACTTGAACTTCATCGAAAAAGAAGATGTAGTAGTAAAATTTGTCGGCGATTCCGGTGACGGGATGCAGCTGGCCGGTACCTTGTTTAGTGATACTGCGGCTTTACAAGGTCTAGATCTTGCAACTTTCCCGGATTATCCGGCTGAAATCAGGGCACCTCATAATACGATACCTGGAGTTTCAGGGTTTCAAGTACGTATAGGTAGGAAAAAGATAGAAACTACTGGAGATGAAGTAGATGTTCTTGTTGCAATGAATCCTGCCTCCTTAAAGTCCAATCTGAAATGGACTCGTAAAGGAGCAACCCTGATTGTTGATGCTGATTCTTTTGATGAAGCTGCTATAAAAAAAGCCGGTTATTCAACTAATCCTCTTGACGATAATAGTCTCAATGGGTATAACCTTGTTAAGGCACCGATTTCATCTTTAACGCGTGAGGCAGTAAAACCCTTAGGCTTTGATTTCAAAACGGCTGATAAAACAAGAAATGTTTTTGCTCTTGGAATTGTCTATCATTTGGTGAATTGGAAACCAGATTCTACCATTGAGTATTTTAAAATCAAGTTCAAGAAAAAACCTGATTTGGTTGAAGCAAATAGGGTCGTTCTTGAAGGCGGATTAATCTATGCTGAGAATATTGAAGCACTTAAGACAACTTTCCATATTGCAAAGGCAAAAATGCCCTGCCGGAAGATATAGAAATATTACTGGAAATGTTGCAACAGCCTGGGGATTCCTGGCTGCTTCAGAGCGCTCTGGTAGGCCACTCTTTTTAGGGTCATATCCTATTACTCCAGCTACCGAGATTCTCATGGAACTAGCTCGTCATAAATCGTTGGGCGCCAAGGTTTTTCAAGCTGAGGATGAGATTGCAGGAATTTGTTCTGCAATAGGTGCTAGTTACACAGGTTCATTGGCAATAACGACTACTTCCGGACCAGGACTTTCACTGAAAAGTGAAGCCATAGGCCTTGCAGTGATGACAGAACTACCCCTGGTGATAGTTGACGTACAAAGAGGTGGCCCTTCAACAGGTTTACCCACCAAGAGTGAGCAGAGTGATCTAATGCAGGCACTTTTTGGTCGTAATGGTGAAGCTCCGGTAGTTGTTATTGCAGCATCAACACCTTCTGATTGTTTTCATTATGCATACCAGGCATCTAAGATTGCATTGGAACATATGACTCCAGTAATGTTAATGACTGACGGATCAATAGGAAATGGTTCTCAACTTTTCCGAATTCCTAAAGTTGCAGATTTACCTATTATTACTCCTCCAATTGCCGAAGCAAATGAGAAGGATTACAAACCGTATCGCCGAAATGCTGACACTTTTGTACGTAAATGGGCATTGCCTGGTACTGTTGGATTAAGACATAGGATAGGTGGACTTGAGAAAGAGAATATATCCGGGAATGTAAGCACTGATCCTGCCAACCATCAGCTTATGACTGATCTTAGGGAAGCAAAGATCCAGAAAGTGGCAGATTTTATTCCTTTATTAGAAGTGATGGGAGAGAAAGAAGGTGATTTACTTGTAGTTAGTTGGGGCGGTACAAAAGGGACGACCCAGGCAGCTGTGGAAGAGTTACATGCTATAGGTAAAAAGATCAGCCTGGCGCATTTTAACTATATTATGCCATTACCAAAAAATACGCATGAAGTGCTTTCCGGATTTAAGAAAGTTATTGTTTGTGAATTAAATAGTGGTCAATTCGTAAATTATCTCCGTATGACTGAGCCTGAATTTAAGTATTTCCAGTACAATAAGGTTCAGGGATTACCTTTTAATGTGAATGAGTTAGTTTCTAAGTTCAATGAATTATTATAGGAGGCTGTAAAATGGTAGATTTTCCAAATAAAACCATCGAACGATCATCAGTTGAACTCACAAAAGAAGACTTTGTGAGTGATCAGTTAGTGAAATGGTGTCCAGGTTGTGGTGATCATGCTATTTTAGCAGCAGTTGCCAATGTTTTCCCAAAAATAGGTTACAGGAAAGAGAATTTTATGATGGTATCCGGAATAGGATGTTCATCAAGGTTTCCTTACTATGTAAATACCTATGGATTTCATGGAATTCATGGTAGGGCGCACCCAATCGCATCGGGAATGAAAATTGCAAATCCAAACCTTAGTGTATGGATCACTTCTGGAGATGGTGATTCAATGGCTATTGGAGGGAATCATTTTATTCATATTATCCGAAGAAATATAGATGTTAATATTTTGCTTTTCAATAACCAGATTTATGGTTTGACGAAAGGTCAATATTCTCCAACTACCCCCATGGGAAGTGTTACCAAAACATCACCTCAGGGTACTATTGAGCATCCATTTAATCCTGGAGAACTTGTCCTGGGTGCACAAGGCACTTTCTTTGCACGTGCAGTCGACAGCAACATCAAATTAATGACTGAAGTTATGTTTGAGGCAGCCAGGCATGATGGAACTTCAGTTGTAGAGATTCTCCAGAACTGTGTAATATTTGCAGATAAAACTCATGCTGCAGTCACTGATAAGGAAGTCAGGGATGATGCTCAAATTCACCTGAAGAATGGTGAACCTATGATCTTTGGTAAAAATAAAGATAAAGGGATACGATTGAATGGAACACAACTGGAAGTTGTCAAAATTGGCGAAAACGAAATTTCAGAAGATGATTTGTTAGTACATGATCAATATCAACAAGATCCAGGCCTCCATCTTATGCTGGCGAAAATGGCACCACCTCATTATCCAATGGCTGTGGGTGTAATAAGATCTGCCATGTACCCAACTTATGATGATCTCGTGGTTGATCAGATTGAACATGCAAAAGCAACCAGTAAAATTAAATGTGTCGATGATCTATTAAATAGTGGCGATACCTGGGAAATAAAATAAGCCAATAAGAAATTGTGGAAAAGGGCTCCTCAGCATATTGCTTTAGGAGCCATTTCTTTATCTGCCAATTCATTCTTTAAAAACTACCATACTATTCATGTGAATAGTGTGCTACTTTTCAACTTATCAAAACATCCAATAAACATGGAATTTGTTTTTTTACTTTACTTTTGCCTTGAAAATGATCAATTATGATTTTACGAACCGAGGAGATAGTTAAAAAGTACAGACAACGAATAGTAGTCAATCATGTTTCAATTCAGGTTGAACAAGGAGAGATAGTTGGACTGTTAGGCCCCAATGGAGCGGGTAAAACCACCTCCTTTTATATAATAGTAGGCCTTATTAAGCCATTGCAAGGGAAGGTATTCCTTGATGAAATGGAGATTACAAGTGAACCTATCTATAAAAGGGCCCAACTTGGTATTGGATATCTTGCACAGGAGGCATCTGTCTTTCGTAAATTGAGTGTTGAAGATAATATTAAAGCTGTATTGGAATTTACCAAATTGAACAAGCATGATCAACAGGAGAAGCTCGAATCGCTGATCTCTGAATTTGGTTTACAAGGTGTTAGAAAAAGTCTTGGGATTCAATTGAGCGGTGGGGAGAGACGTAGAACAGAAATTGCCAGGGCACTTGCAACCGATCCTAAATTTATCTTATTGGATGAACCTTTTGCTGGAGTCGATCCTATCGCAGTTGAAGATATCCAGCATATTGTGATGAACCTTCGAACAAAAAATATTGGAATTCTGATAACAGACCACAATGTTCACGAGACCTTATCAATTACTGACAGAGCCTACTTGTTGTTTGAAGGTTCTGTTTTGAAATCCGGCTCAGCTTCAGACCTGGCAAATGATGAACAAGTGCGTAAAGTATATCTTGGAAAGAATTTTGAACTGAGAAGATAGTCTAGTTATTCTTTCTTTGTAACGAAAACTTATATTGCAAACTGAAACCGATCGAGAGATTATGAAATGGGAATAATCTTTGTTCGGGTTTAAGGTTTATAAGTGATGTGCCAGAAATATAGACGCCGGATTTTATCTTTCTTTTGCCTGTTCTGACAAAAGCGACTGGTTCCAATAAAAAGTACTTATTAAAGTAGCTTACCGGATCAAGTCCATTGGATTCATAAAACCCGTAATCGTTGATTGAAACATTAAAAAGACCGGCTTTCAGACCGAATCCATATTCAATATTTTGTTTTCTGTTGACTGACTGACCGAGGTTGAATTGAGTGAAGTAAATGTCATATTCTCCTTCCAAATAGGATGGATTTTCAGATTTTATTCGTTTTCCTTTTCCAGAAGCATATCCTCCAAGGAGTTCATAGCGCGTGGAAGAATTGTTTTTCCAGAAAAAACCTGTACTAGCCTGAAAGTAGTAGGTTTCTTCTGCAGAAGTATATCCATATGCTTGAATACAAACATGAGAAAAAGGTGAATAGGCCAAAGAACCAGCAATTCCTGCAGGGATGTTGATTCCACCTGTCAGAAGCACTTCATTCTTTTCTGTAAATAATGGTATTGGAACTGATTGTGGACTATAGACCTTGCAAGAAGAAATAAGCAAAACTAAAAGGCTAAATAACACTAGTTGCCTCAATCCATATTGTTTTGGAGTTGAAAAGAATGGGTATTTTGCTTTAAGTTTCATCATTTGAAAAATAATGAAAGAATTAGATAGGCTACAATAATGATAGGAACCGCAATGAAGCCTGCAAAGACTATTGATATAACTGATATAGCAATCAGGAGGTATTGTGGTTTGTTATTTCCCCACTCTAAATTTTTAAATTTTAAGGCAAATAAAGGTATCTCTGAAACCAGGAGGTAACAAATCACAAGAATGATAATCAACAGGAAATAATAGTTGCTAAGAATACCTGATATGAAAGTTAGCTGAGTAATAGTCTCTGCCTGATCCAGAATCAATGGAAAAGAGCCCAGAAGAAGGGCTGATGCAGGAGTCGGTAATCCAAGAAAAGAATCAGTTTGCCTTGTATCAATGTTGAACTTGGCTAACCGTAAGGCTGAAAAAACCGGTATCAGGAAAGCAAGGTAAGGGAAGGGATTCAGAGATGATTCGATTGAATTGAATGGCAGATTTGAGGATGAGTCCATCAACATAAAAATGATGACTCCTGGAAGGAGTCCAAAGGATAGGATATCTGCCAGTGAATCAAGTTGCTTGCCTATCTCTGATTTTACGTGCAGTATTCTGGCCATGAAGCCATCCAGGAAATCAAAGATTGCGGCAATTCCAATAAAGATGGCTCCCGTGCTTAAATTGTCTGCAAAAGCAAATGTAATTCCAATACAACCGCTGAATAAATTCAAACAGGTAATCGTATTTGGGATGTGTTTTTTGATTTCCAAAGGAGTTTGATTTATAATGAGATAACAAAAGTACGATTTCCTTTACTCATGCATTAACAATGAAAGTAATAAGATATCGATTAATAATAAAATATAATCCGACTATCAGTTTATTTGAAATATCCATGAATTTATATATCTTTGTTTGATAACTATGAAAATTAAACTGGATTTTTATGGAAGAGAAACAGGTCATTACCTCTTTGGGGTATATTCTTAAAAGAGAAAAGTTAGCCACCCTTGCATCTCAGAAAAATTATGGAGAGTTAATTCTGGAGGACTTGGATCCATTTCCAGGGTTCTACGATCATTATTTTGTTCCGGCTAATGAAAATGAGAAAAAGCCCAGGTCCATTTTCTTGATTGTGAAAGAACTTGATATATGCAAGGAGGATACTTTTATCAGAATGACCATGCATATTAAGCGGGAGCATTCGATAAAGTTCGATGCAGCAATGGCTATTGTGCAGTTGTTTAATAAATCCACTCCATGCATACGCATTTTCATGGATGACTATGATCTGCTTCCTGAGTTGATTAGTCACTATAGAAAAGTTGGAATGGTCTTTTTGCCAAAAAAGGATATCAAGCCCTTCCAAACCCTGATAGAAGTAAGAAAATACTTTGAGGTCAAGGTGCTGTCAGATGGAATTTATATGGATATGGATCAGCCTGATACATATTACCTCAGAATGCCTTCTTATTTGAACTGGGAGCAGTTTGAAAGTGTTACTATCAGCATCCGAAATAATATGAGCCATAAGTTGTATGATGCTGCCCAGGCTGCTATATATGAAAAAACAGGAATGGTGGATCTTATCAGAATCTTTGATCGCAAAGCAGATCTGGAGAAGTTGGAGGTTCTAAAAGAGAAGTATATATCAGAAATTAATAGGATTTGATAACAGGCAGAGCGCTCTTAACCTTCTTTTGATTCTTGAAACTTTATTCTTTAGTTAACCTTTATTTTTGTCATATAAAGATAAAGTTTTGATTTGTAGTGTATTTATGTCGGGATGGGCCCTATGATAAGAAAGAATAGTGTGCCTTAATCCTTGAGATTTGTGGAGCTAATACTGTTAGATTTATGACAGTTGCACAGTTTAATCAATTGACTAGTATCGAGAAGGTTAATACACTTTTTGATCGGGGGAAAGAACTCTCTTCCAGAATTTATATCTATTACAATATTAAATTATTTGTATTGTTTGATTTCTTTGTCGAAATCTGGTATCAGCAATCATCTAACCGGATTGAAAGGATTGTTATTTTGAAACTGGAAGATGTCCTTGATATTTATGAGAAGGATATCAGGATTGGAGATTTGTATGCCTAAAGACTGATTTTTCAACCCACTTCACTGATTTTTACCAGTCTGGGTACATCCAGAAGTTTAATGGTTTTGCCGGAAATTTCAATTAGTCCGTCGTCCTTTAATTCTTTCATCAACCTAATTACACTTTCTGTTGACATCCCGGTTAATTCACCAAGATCATTTCGTGAAAGAGGCAGGTCAAATTGAAGACTTTTGAAAATGCGTCCAGATAAGCACATTAGAATATCTGCCAAACGACCATGCAGATGTTTCTGAGTCAAACAGAAAAATCTTCCATAGGTTTGTGCTGTGTTTTCATTCATCAGGTTGAGAATCCTGTATGCAAATCCGGGATTTTGCAGCAGCAACTGTTTAAAAACAGCGATGTCTATCATTTTTACAACTGATTCAACATAAGTTGTTACCGAATAAAGAAATGTATTGTTGCCTTCAAAGATGGCGGGCACTCCAATAATATGTCCAGAGGGTGTAATAGTAAGAATCAGGTTTTTTGGGGTGCCTTCGAGATAGATTTTAACTAATCCTTTCTCGAGAAAAATGATATTAGAGGCAAATGTGCCTTGTTTACATATTGTTTCTCCTTTGCGATAGGTAATTGTTACTGCTTTACTATCCAATAATGATTTCTCTGCATCAGACAAAAGGGAGAAACAGGGTGAGTCATACACATGCGTGGCGCAGGAGCTGATGGGGAGGGTGTCAGTTGTTGTGTCAGTCATATGTGGCTTTCTAAATATTTATGATGCAAAATAACACTTTTTTTTATGATCCTGATCAGTTTTTAATTGATAGAAGACTATTTTTTATTGACGCATGACATGTTTTTTCCCTTTGAATTACATGGTTCGGGTTGTAGTGCAGATTACCGACAAGTATAGCTTTGTTAGCGAAATAACAATGTAAATCTCAGAAATAGAATTATTTCTGGCTAAGCCATAAACTAACTAACAACTTTAAAACCAAACCGTATGAAAAAGATCATTCTTTTTGCCTTTATCATTGCCTCACTGCCTTTATTAATTCTTACATCTTGTAAAAAGGATGAGCCTGAATCAGTGAATGCCTACCTCACATTAAAAGCCTATATGGTTGCGAATACCATGGACCTGCCTGACCTTGCAAAAAATTGGATAATTGATCCAAAATCAACCAATATGGGTGGAGGTATTGACTCAGTTACAAGCACTATGCCCGGTTACCATGTTTTCGACATTCGCTCAGCCACAGATTTTGCTGCAGGACATATTAAAAATGCTGTTAATGTGCCTTTAAAAGATGTTGTAACCACTGCAGCAGGTTACACTGATAAGCCTATTTGTGTTGTTTGTTATACCGGACAAACTGCAGGGCAGGCTGTTATGGCTCTGCGTTTATCAGGTTTCCCAAATGCAGTAGTGCTAAAGTGGGGTATGGCAGGTTGGAATTCAGCATATAAAGGACCATGGGTTAGCAATTCCGGATATGAAGTTGCTGCTAATGGAAATATTGCTGTTGGAAGTGCCAATTGGGTGACTTCAGCTGCTCCTGCTACAGGTACATTTACAGAGCCTGTATGGACCTCTTCATCCTCCAATGGTTCTGATATTCTAAAGGAACGCGTTCAGGCTGTTCTTGATGCTGGTTTCTCACCGGTGGCTGCTGCTGATGTCCTGGCTAATCCTGCAGGTTATCAAGTTGTAAATTATTGGTCAGCTGCTGACTATACAACATTTGGCCATTTTACTGGTGCTTATAATGTGCCGGTAATTTCTCTGGCCGGAGACCTCGTAAAAGCTTTTGATCCTACAAAAGAAGAACTGGTTTATTGTTACACCGGACAAACATCCAGTATAGCAACCTTCTGGCTGAATGTTCTTGGTTACAAAACAAAAGGTATTTCTTTTGGAGCAAACAGGCTTGTTTATGACCAGCTAAAAGCTGCCTCCAAGACTGTTTATAAAGGTCCTAAAAACTGGGCTGTAGTTACAGACTAATTAATCTTTTGAAGTAAACTTTAAGGAAACAGGGGAGGGTTGATTACTCTTCCCTGTTTTATAAAAAAATGATATATGAGAAAGATAGTAATACTTACAATTTTTTGCTTAACAGGATTCATCACCTCCTGGGCACAAGGATGCATGGAGCCGGCATCATCTTCTGGTGGACCACAAATTATCGGTTATATACAACCTGAATTCAGGGCTGGTTTCAATGGAACAACTGTGGATAATAAGAGCAAAAATGAATACAACTTTGCATTTCGTCGCGCCAGAATTGGTGTTACCGGCTCTATCCCTTATGACTTTAGTTATTATGTTGTCACCGAATTCAGTTCTTTCTCTAACGGGCCTTATCTTCTAGATGCTTTCATAACTTATAACAGGTTCAAACCCTGGTTTAAGGTTTCAATCGGACAATTTAAGAAAGCTTTCGGCCTTGAACTTACAACTGCATGTCAGGATCTTTATACTGTTGACAGATCACTCATGGTAAATGAAATGGCATCACCTTCAGAGATCTTGGTGTCATGATAAGTGGTAGCATCGGATCCTATAAATTTTTGGTTTAAAAAAGGAGAACCTATTGTCATATACCATGTCATTAACCAATGGAACAGGAATGAATACAGGTGATATTGACAGGTATAAAGATTTGAATGCAAGGCTGGTGTTTTTTGCTCCATTCGAATGGTTAAGCATTGGAGGAAGTTATCAGACAGGAAAGCAGCTAAATGCTGATCCCACTGTTTCTGCTCCTGATAAACGCACTCGTTATGGTGGTGACATTCAGCTTAAAAAGTATGGGTTCATTCTGCAATCAGAGTACATCATGGGAAAGGATGATGGCTCAAAATTAGTTGGTGGAGGTTGTGGAGGAACACCGGAACTTGTTATGGGCAATTTTAAAAGAGATGGTTTTTATGCACAGTTAATGTATCAAACTCCATGGAACCTGATGCCTGTGATAAAGTATGAATCCTATGACCCCGATAAAGATCTGGAGGATATTGATCATAGTAATTTCAGAAGGTCCAGTTTGATATTCGGGGTGAATTATTACGCCAACGATTGGACTCGTATTCAACTGAATTATAACTATAACATGGAGTCAAGTTCAGATACCGATATCACCAAGTACAACGAAGTACCCAATGATATGTTTATTCTTCAGGTTCAGGTTAAACTTAATTAGACATAAAAAAATGAAAACGACTTTTTTAATTGTTACGATACTTGTTCTACTGGTTCCCTTTACATCCTATTCAGCAGTTATTGGCACCAAGGATTTTGCTGCCGAATTAAAATCTAATAAAGAACTTGTTGTTATTGATGTACTTGCTGCCGATGTGTATGCTAAGCAACATATTAAGGGGGCAATCAATATCCCTCACAAAGATCTTTATAAACCGGGTGGATATGAGGGACAGCTTAAGGATGTTGCTGAACTCGCAAAAATATTTGGCGAAAAGGGAGTAAGTAATTCATCCAGGATTGTCATTTATGATGATGGATCACAAAAGTATAATAGCAGGGTGTGGTGGATATTGAAGTATATAGGTGCCACAGATGTCAACTTATTGCATAAGGAGATGACTGAGTTGGAACAATCAAGGATTCCTCTTACCAATGCTCCAACAGTACTAAAGCCATTAGAGTTTATTCCTCAAGTAAATGAGTCCATGAATATCCTGATGGAAGATCTGAAAGTTGCTATGAAACAACCTGGGTTTATTTTGCTTGATGCAAGAGAAAAGGATGAGTATGAAGGTGCTGATAAGGAAAAGAGGAGTAAGGGCCATCTTCCGGGTTCAATTCTTATGAATTTCAAGGAAATGCTTTCGGCGAGTGGCGATTTTAAAACAAAAGAAGAAATTATTGCTACTGCCGCAAAATTTGGCTTTAGCCCTGAGAAAAGTATTGTAGTATATTGCCAAACGGGCATAAAAGCTGCGACTTTATATGTTGCCTTGCACGAAATAGCTGGTTTCCCCAATGTTAAACTTTATGCCGGGGCTTATGCTGAATGGGCTTCAGTTCCGGAGAATACAATTGAAAAGTGAGCTTCTATGGTTTGAGGTTAAAACCGCTCTTCGGGGCGGTTTTTTTATTTCTATTCCATTATTACGGATTCAGGCTTAGCAATTCAGAGTTGCCATACGCCGGGCAATTTTTACATTTTGTGTGATTTTCAATTCCTTGAATGAGTTTGTAACACCTCGCACACCTATACCATTCGGATTTGAATTCGTAATTTCCCCCTTCGATAACTATAGCTTTTCCTTCAACAAATGCTTTTGCTATCGATTTTAATGCTTTATTATAAATACGGGTAAAAGTGGGTCTGGAAACCTCCATTAGTTCTGCTGCCACATCCTGTGATAGCAGATCATAATTTACCAGTCGAATACTCTCATATCCATCAAAACTCAGCATGATGGGTTCTGCTTCACACAAAGGAATACCAAAGGGCTTAAACCCTTGCATCATTGGTGGGGTCAGAACTTTTCTACTTTTCTGTGGTCGCGCCATTTTTGATTTTTCTGATCATTGCCTTAACATCATTTGAGATTAGATACCCAAATAGTATGGCTGATAAAAGTAGTATCGACTTTCCAATTATGCAATATGAATTACACTGAAAGTTTTCTCCTATCCCGAATAGGCAGCTTGCACATCCTAATAGCACCATGATGATAAAATCAACTAGTAGAATGAATGGCAAGATTACTGCCAATTTGATAATTAGATTTGTTTTCATAGTCGTTTTCTTACAAATATAATGAACGAGCGTTCATAAATAACATAATTAAAGAAATCATTTGACTAAATTGAACCGGTTCAATCCAAGAGTTGGAATATTAGATTATGAACGAAGAAAATTCATACACCTAAAAGTGATAATTCATCGTTTCCATTACCCATTCTTCTGAGACCACGATGATATTATTGAAATCTGCAGGTTCAGCAATTTCGTCACTATCGGTGCTCCAGACCTATCTTATTCGCAATAGTTTCGCTTTTGTTCCATGCAGATCTTCAGGATAGTCAAATTTTCAGTTGCCTTGAATTGTTGATATGAAACTAAAGCTCATTCTGATTGTTACTTTCTGAACAATCATTGTAAACGACTCTTTAAAAGGGTCTGAAATTACAAGGATTTCGGTTGCTAATGCGAGTAAGGATATTTTCTGATTATTCACTTAAAACGATGAATTATGGCAAAGAAAATTATCAGACCAGTAGCTTCAGGTATAACAAAGGTGGAATCAAATCAAACTCCAATAAGCAGGCAGAAAGTCATGGCTGTTAGACCAGTTGACACAGTGAAGGCTAAAGTGACAAAACTCATTTTACCTGGCCGGATTAAAGAAATCCGGCATATGGATTTCACAGTAAAAAAGCCTTTCAAGTTTACAGTCATTGAAAGCACTCCAGAAAAGGTTGTCAGGCTCATGAATGCGCCAAAAGATATTGAGATCACTTTGCAGCCACTGGAAGGAGAACATTTGGTTTTTCATCCGACACCTGGTTTTACTAGTGATGGGCCAGTAAGGGCACAGTTATCCGTGCAAGCTTTGATTTATAATAAGAGTTCAAAATCAGTGGATCTGGATAAAGTTATATTGGAGTACAAGATAGGTTCCACTACTCAAAAGAAAGAGGTGTATCTTCCATCGGACCAGATGTTAATTGATCCCTGGTATGCTGGAATCTGGCAAAACAGCCGGGAGTATCATAAGCCTGGTGATGTAATTTTTCTTGAAGAGCCATTTCCTTCCAAAGTAACCATCAGGTTCTTCTTTAAAAATTATCCAGATCCTATCAGCTTCACAAAAACTATCAAACCATATGGACTTGCATTTGCATTGCCTTTTGATAAGAAAGACTTTAAGGAGAATGAGTATGTAACCGGTTATTCAATGCATGGAGGTGGCGATCAGGTATTTGCATATGATGTTGGAGTACAGGCATATGAGGATAATGTATGGTCGGACTTACATCCTGGGAAGGACTGGAGTAAGAATGAACATTACAGGATTTGGGGCAAACCTGTGTATGCTATGGCAGATGGAGTTGTTCTGCATTTTCAAAAAGACATACCCAATAATACCAAGCTCGACGGTTCAGATGAGAATATGGAAAAACAAAAGACCGATTATTGGGGTGCTTTTGATTATGGGGGGTCAGGTAATCATTTTTATATCAGGCATGGAAATGTAGTTGCTTTGTATGCTCATCTTCAAAAGGGTTCATTGAATTCCAAGTTTACCGAAATAGGAAAAATTGTCAAGAAGGGAGATCTTTTGGGTAAGGCTGGCAATTCGGGGAATTCAACCGGCCCACATCTTCATATTCACATTAAAACCTATAAGAGTGACGATAAACCTGAGGGAGGCTGGTTCCGGCCACTATTGTTCAACACCGGATATGTGATCGGGCAATCCCACTATCCTAAGCCAGGTTCAAATGTGAAATGGTCGAAGTTGGATATAAAAGGAATCCCAGGGTTGAAGGATACAGCTTGTTTCATCTCTCCGGATGAGGTTCATCCCTACTGTGAATATCCAACAAATTGGGGAGAAGTATGCAGATTTAAAATTCCTGAAAGTCAATATCAGAAGGAGTTTGACAAGATATGGACCTGCGGTTACTATCCTGTTTGGGTCGACGGGTTCGATGTTGGAGGGGAGACCTATTTCAATGTTATTTTCAGGCCATCGAAAAACATACAATGGGTGGCCCGGCATAATATGGACGGTAAAGGATACCAGTCAGAATTTGATACCTGGGATAAAGAAGGTTTCCGCCTTATACACATCAACTCATACCTGCTGAAGGGAAAGGTTCGATATGCAGCCATATGGATCAAGGATGGGGGTGCAAAAGGCTTGGCATATCATGGAGTTAGCCTGGCATATCATGAAGAGAATTTTGAGAAAAATTGGAAGGCCGGCTGGGTGCCATCACAAATCAGTTGTGTTTACACTTCAAAAACAACCTATGTTTCCGCTTTATGGGAAAAGAAGAATAGTGGTGGGTTCTATTCAGTGCCCAATATGACGCTTCAGCAATTCAAAGATGCATTTAAGCAATACACTGAAAAGGAAAAATTCAAATTGGTTTATCTTGATGCCTATATCAGGAATGGCAAGCCATTGTTGAGCGGGATTTGGTATAAGAATGCTCCTTCTTTTAATTCCTGGTTTGAAAAGTTCTTCCAAAGTGATGCCGAATTCCAGTCGAATTATACAGCCTCACTCAATCAGGGATATCTTACACGCTGTATTGCGGGTTACCATGACGGACAGGTGTCGAGGTACGAAGGAGTGTGGTCAAAGTAATTCGTTAAAATAGGTATGTGTTTTATACTACCTGGTTTAAATAATTATCAAATTAAACTGATATTTACCGCAAAGTACACTGAGATAAAATGCTGGACTCGTGTGGGGTTGATATGATAATAATCTCTCCTTCAGGGTATTTGCAAGGGTGTACTTTGCGGTATATTAGATTGTGACGACACAGAGCCATAAGTGAACTCATTCTTAGCCCAAATAACTTTAGTTATTACACTGTTGTCCATTTTGGTGATGATGTTCGTGGTGTTGGCAACTTTCTCCATTATCGATAATTTCACCTTTGAGATATGCAGCTATTACATCCTGTGCTAAACCGGAACAACCTCTAACTACATTGATTCCCCAATGGTTTAGCACATTTATTGCACCGGCACCTATACCACCAGCCAGCATTATGGTGACACCCTGGTTCGATAATACTGCAGCAATATTGGATTTGCATCCGCATCCTTGTTGCGATTTTATAGTTTGGAAATCGGTGATCTCTTTATTGTCAGCAATGGTGTATACTCCATAGAATTCACAATGTCCAAAGTGATCATCAACACGATTGTCGCTTGTAAGCGGGATTGCTATTTTTTTCATAGTACTATTGGTTTTGATTGTATTTTAATCGTTTTCTTTTCCCATTTCCACCATTTGAGTTTCTTTTCTTTCCCTGACCGATCCCTAATACGGTCTGGTCATTAGTTTCAGAAGCTTCCTTTCTGCAGTTCCCCAGGTTTCGGCCTGTGCCGGAGCCTTGACCTTCAGGCCCTGTTGCATTTAAGTGTGGCATGGTATGTTGAGTTTTGTTAGTGCAAAGATAATGAACCTACGTTCATAATACTGTTTTGTCTAAATTTATTTTTTCTAAGCAGTTTGAGCTAATAAAGCGGAAATTTTTGAATTAATTTTATGAACCATGGTTCGCAATGATTACATTTGTACAAGCACAGAAATAGCAATACAGGCTTGGTATTTATTCCTGGTGCTGGATAGAAAGAAATAGAACTATGGCAGAAATAAGGATTACGCTTGATGGAAAAAAGAAAGTCTCGGCTCATATTAAGGGACATGTGATTACAACAGATCAGTCTACAGATAGTGGAGGGGATAACTCTGCCCCTGCACCTTTTGATCTTTTTCTTGCATCAATGGGAACTTGTGCAGGTATTTATATCAAATACTTCTGTGATCAAAGGAATATAGATACAACTGGGATCGAAATTATTCAATCCGTTGAATATGACCAACAGAAGCGACTACCTTCCATGGTCAGGCTCGATATAAAACTACCGGCTGATTTTCCGGAAAAATACAGGGATGCTGTGGTGAATGCTGCCCAATTATGTGCCGTTAAACGATCAATTGCTGATCCACCGGTTTTTGAGATTGTATCATCTATCATCTAAAACCTTTGGTCAGGTTCTATTCTATACCTAACTGATTTTTTTAAAATCTACTATTGTGAATAAGCCATTGGCAATGCATGAACTAAAACCCAGGTTGATCAGTTGGGTTTTACTTTCATTTATTGTTGTATATATATCCATTCCAGCAATTCCTGTTATTGACTATTTATTGAATCGGGATTATATTGCGAAGAACCTGTGTATAAATAAGGATAAACCTAAAAGTTGTTGTAAAGGGAAATGCCATCTGGTAAAACAACTCAACAAGACAAATACATCTAATGATAATGATAAGAAGGAACTTCCCAAAAGGCTGCAATTGAAGCAACTTCAGGACTTTATCATTTGCAAGGTTTTCAAATCATTTGTTCCGGATTTAAAAACACAATTAATGTGCGGTTTACATTTCCGAAAATCAGAATCACATTTGGCTAAAGTCTATATTCCTCCGGAAGCTTAAGTGTTTTTTTCTTCTTCTTAGCAATTTTCTTCGTTTCCCATTCATTCAGTTGTTTGATGATTGTGTCACCGCACAATGCATTATAGTTCTGTGAAAGTTAATTTCATCAATGATTCAATTCGGCATCAATGATTTGAAGCAGAACATTGTGGTGTAATCAGATCACAATAGTCACTTGATATTAGTGTATGGTAAATGTTTGAAATTGAATGAAATAAACAATATTATCGAATATAAAATACATAGTAAATGAGGAAAACAATCTTTTGGATTTTAGCTTTTTTATTCATTCTAACCTCTGGAATTGATGCACAGATTCTTAATGATACGATAAATCTTGAAGGTATTGAGATACATGGTGCGAATGAACGGAACCGGATTTCTATTACAAAGGAAGCGATGGATAATACTGGGATACCTGATGCAGGTATAATGCTGCGTAATATCCCCGGATTAAATGGAATAAAAAAAGGGGGAGCCTCTATCGATCCGATGATCAGGGGGTTTCGCTTTAGTCAGTTGAATGTTATGGCCGATGATGGGATGAAAGTAGAAGGGGGATGTCCCAATCGGATGGATCCAGTTGCTTCTCATATTGAAACTGATGATATTGAGAGCATTGAGGTAATTAAGGGTCCATATGCCCTGAAATATGGGCCTTCCTTTGGAGGGATTATTCAGTTGAAAACTTTCACTCCTAAGCCTTATGAGCATTTTGAAGTTCATGGGAGGCTGCATACTTCTTTAAACTCGAATCCAATGGGTGCAAATCAGTATCTGCTCGTTCACGGTGGTGGCCAGAAGGTGTATTTTGGTATTTCCGGGAGTTACAAAACCTACGGGAATTATAAGGATGCGGACGGCAATGAAGTACAATCATCCTTTACGAAATTCAATTACTCAGCAGATATCGGATTTCGGCCTGTAAAGAATCATGAACTTCTGGTGTCGATGCATAAGAACTACGGTCGTGATATTCGATTCCCGGCTTTACCCATGGATGAAATTGAAGATAATACCACTTTGTTATCAATGGATTATCATATAATTCGTCCGAATAAAGCTTTAGGGAAACTGGATTTTAAACTTTATAATTCTGATGTGTATCACGAGATGGACAATCAATTTCGACCTGCTTACAGCAGCATTGTTCCCCCTTATTCGGGACTGATGCAGGCAGTGGCCACTGTTAACGCCAGCAATACAGGAGGCAGGATGGAATTGAATTATGTTCAGGGCAAACATGAGATCAATAGTGGTTTCGACCTTGAGCTGGCAAAAAAAGATGGGGGGCGACTCACAAAAATGATCATGATGATGAATGGGTTTGAGACGATTTCAAAGAAAAACACGAACCTCTGGAAGGAATCTCATTCATTAAATACTGGCTGGTTTGGCGACTACATCCTGCATCTTTCAAATTACCAGATCCAGGCTTCAGCAAGGGTTGATATGAATTCTGCAGGATCCGCTGATACATTAAAGCTAATTAAGGAAGGAGTTGCCTATTTCGATGATCTCAACTCGTCTTTTGTTAATTTTAGCATGAATGCAGGGATTACACGTTTCCTTAAAGGTGGCCATTCATTAGCAATTCATTTTGGCAGAGGAGTAAGAAGTCCTGATCTTACCGAACGGTATATCAAATTCCTGGTAGTTGGATATGATAATTACGATTACCTGGGGAATCCACAATTGAAGCCAGAAGTTAATTACCAGTCGGATCTGATTCTACAATTGAACCTGGATAAGATCGGGAAGTTAAACCTTGATTTGTACGCTTCTTTGGTTGAAAATTATATTTCAGGAGTTATTTTGCCCTCTTCTGTAGCTACTCCAAAGTCGATGGGTGCAATCGGAGTAAAACAGTTCAACAATACCGGACAGGCAAGGTTCTTTGGCTTCGAAACAACCTATCAATCTCCCGGATTTAATGGCTTTTCCGCTATAATCAGCGGAGCATTCACCTATGGGATACACGCTGCCACTGTAAGAAACCTCTTTGATGGTACTCAGGTTATTGGGACAGAAGCTGTTGAAAATGATGCTATACAGGAAATCCCCCCGTTTGAAGCGAAGCTGAATATAAACTACTTGTTTTTCAAGGAAAGAATGTCAGCAACAATTGGTACAAGGTTAGTGGCTGCCCAGAACCATGTTTCACTCGCATATTATGAGAAGGAAACCCCTGGATTTGTGATCCTTAATGCTAATTACAATTATGTGATTAATAAAATCTTCAAAGTCAATCTGGGTGTTCAGAATCTCCTCAACCAGCAGTATTACGAGCATCTGAACCGCAGGATTGTTGGGTCTTCGAATAAGCTTACCGAACCTGGCCGAAGCGTTTATATGAACTTAGTGATCACAATATGACACGTGCACTGATTGCTTTCGGAAGAAATAGTATGTCAAATTGATTTCCCCATGAAATACCTGCTAATTCTAATGTTTGTTTTTGGATTACTTTTTGAATCCTGTCAGCCGGAGGTAAATCCTCCGGCTGATTCTGGAGGAAAGGTAATCCTAAAATTTATCCATGAAATAAACAATTCGGAGCTTCTTACTGATACCATTATGTATGTAAATGAAGCCGGAAATCTTTATGGTGTGAATGAGGTGAAATATTTCCTATCTGATGTATTGCTTTTAAATAGAACCGGAGATTATTTCGCTATTAATGATGAAAAAGTAATTCATTATGTAGATATTGACTTACCTGAAACCCTTAAGTGGCAAGTCTTTGATCCAATACCTGCCGGAGTATATGATTCACTGATCTTCTTATTTGGACTAAACGAACTGAGAAATCAATCTTTTGCTTTTGTTAATCCGCCGGAAGTAAACATGTTCTGGCCCGATATGCTGGGAGGGGGTTATCACTACCTGATGATCAACGGTAAATGGAGAACTCAGGGTAACCTGGTGACTCCATTTGACTTTCACCTGGGAATCGGACAAATCTACAGTGGCATAACCCCGTCAGTTGATTCCATCACAGGTTTTGTGCATAATTACTTCAGGGTTTCGCTCCCGTTAAACGGAATGGTGATCGAAAACAAAATTACCCGCACAATGAACTTGAGTATGGATATTAATAGTTGGTTTTGTACGCCCAACACCTGGGATTTCAATGTATGGGGAGGATATATCATGCAGAATCAGGCTGCGATGAAAACGGCTTCTGAGAATGGAGCGGATGTATTTGATATTGAGGTTATTAACTGATCATTTAAAAAAAATATTCAAAAGTTAACATATGAACGCTGGAAAATCCACTTACCTGTGTCCAATAATTATTAACTACTTAATTTTTCTGTCTATGAAAACTATTGGAAAAACTGCTTTAATAATCCTGGCGATGGGCATTTCGTCGGTTTTATTTGTTCAATGTTCGAAGGAGAATGTTGCTGAACCTGTCAATGAATCCTCAATTGCGAATACTTCGTTGTATTCAGCTGAGGCCGGTAATGAAGCCGGTCAAACTACCATTCTTACAACTGAAGGGCTGCTTCAACCTTATGCTTGCATTTATACTTTTCCGGTTGAGGAACTCTCTGTTGATGAAACCGATGCACTCAGCCTGATGAGAGAAGAGGAACTACTGGCCAAGGATGTATATGTGGCTCTGTATGCAAAATACCATATTCCTATTTTTAATAACATTTCAAAAAGCGAAAATCAGCATACCGGTGCCATTAAAGCATTGCTTGATAAATATGAATTACCTGATATAGCCGAAAATCACACAGCCGGGGTATTTGTTAACCAGGATTTGCAATCACTTTATAATGCGCTGATTGCCCAGGGCCTGGTTTCAATTAATAATGCCCTGACTGTTGGAGCAACCATAGAGGATATGGACATACAGGATTTAATTAATCTTGTGGAAAATAAAGTGGATAATGCAGATATAGAATTTGTTTTCAATGAATTACAACGAGGTTCGAGAAATCATTTACGTTCATTTAACCTTTTGCTGACAAAACGAGGCATTACTTATGTGCCGCAATTTATCAGCCCTGAGTATTTTAATGAAATTATAAGTACTCCTCATGAAACAGGATCCGGATGTCCTAACTGACAAAAGGATATATTAAGTTCCGATTTGAAGGTTTACCCGGAGTTTGACTCCGGGTTTTTTATTATTATTTATACTGAATCTTAGCTAAAATGCGAAGTCATTTTGGCATAGATTCAGTTATACCGGGGCGTACAAGTTTCGATTTTTCGTAAACTCATCTAGTTACGGTATAGTTTGCAGATTGTCATCATGCTCTATTAAATTATCATATCATTTCAATCATATTGTATTATTAAAATCTAAACATGCTAACCTATTATTAATCATTTATATATTGATACTAAACAATGTCTTCGCTTTAACTGTTATCAGTACCTGTTTATATTAAATTCCTGTTCAGATTCATGGGGTTTTATGAATACTTGTCTTACTTCCCGTGCAACTTTATCACTTTCAGATTTCTTATTCCATTTAACTCAGAATACTGATGAGAATATTCATAATCCTAACCTGCCTTATTATTGTTTTAAATGCTATGTCGCAGGTTGCCATCAACACCGATGCCACTGCTCGACAATTCAGCCATGCTGGATGTGAAAAGTACGAATAAAGGGATGCTTGTTCCCCGAATGACTAGTGCACAGCGCACAGCTATTGCCGGCCCGGCAACCGGGTTGCTGGTTTACCAGTCCGATGGCGTCGGTGGTTTTTATTTCTATAACGGAACCAGCTGGGTATCCTTAACCGATGCTACACAGACACCCAAAAGTGCTTGCCGATGCAGACAACAACACCAAAATACAGGTGGAAGAAAGCGCCAACGAGGATATCATCCGTTTTGATATGGGAGGCACCGAATATTTCCGTATGAACCATGGCCGGCTGGAAGTATTGAATACCGGTAACAGCATATATATGGGAAATTCTGCCGGTATAAATGATAATTTCACGGATAACAGAAATGTAGGTATTGGACATGAATCAATGTATTCCAACACCTCAGGAAGTTCCAATACCGCAAACGGCTACCAGGCATTGTATTCCAACACCATAGGAAATTTCAATACCGCAAACGGTCACCAGGCATTGTATTCCAACACCACAGGAAATATAAATACTGCAACCGGCTACAGGGCATTGTATTTAAGCACCACAGGAGGTGCGAACACCGCAAACGGATACGAATCATTGCTTTCCAACACCACAGGACATTCCAATACCGCAAACGGCATACAGGCATTGCACAATAACACCAGTGGAATTGCGAACAGCACAAACGGCCATTCATCATTGTATTCCAACACCACAGGCTTTTACAATACTGCAAACGGCTACCATTCATTGTATTCCAACACCACAGGAAGTTTCAATATTGGCATTGGGTTTGGGGCCGACGTCAGTTTGGATTTGGAAAATGCCACAGCCATCGGAACCAATGCCTTGGTTGAGCAAAGCAATAGCCTGGTGCTTGGTTCAATAGCCGGTGTAAATTTTGCTTTAGACGATGTTAATGTGGGTATAGGTACAACGACCCCTGATAACAAATTGGACATCCGTTCAGATGGTTATGTCGCTCAAAAACCATAGTCCTGGGTTTGCTCTCAAATGTTTCCAAAAGGCCGGTCATCCAGTTTTCTGAGAGGTACAGATGCTACGTTAACATCAGGTATGAGCATTGAATACAATGGCTTTGGTGCTTCATCCGAAAACAAACTTCATATAAATGGTGATGGATTGCCTAAGATAACGGTTGAAAGTCTTGGACAGGTGGGTATCGGGGAATCATCACCAGATCGTGAACTGACTGTATTTGATACGGATGGTAATGGAGATGCGGCCATCAATATAAAATCCAATAACACTGCAGGCCGGGAATTGCTGCTGGCTGTCAACCAAAGTCCGGGGGCATTATTAGTATGATGACGGATAATGACCTCCAATTCCGGTCAAATAACGTGAATCGAATGGTTATCAAAAATACAGGAGATATTGGGATAGGAACAAGCAGTCCTTCACAATTGCTGTCGGTTAATGGCACAGCAGGCAAACCCGGTGGCGGATCATGGGCATCCTTTTCCGACAAGAGAATGAAACAGGACATCAGGTCTTACCAGCAAGGACTTGCGGAGGTGATCAAAATAAATCCGGTCCGATACAGGTATAATAATCTCAGCGGACACGATACGCAAAAAGAATACGTGGGTGTTATTGCCCAGGAGTTACAGGAAATTGCACCTTACATGGTCAGCACATTTGAAAAGGATGGTGAAGCATATTTACAGGTAGATAATTCAGCCATGACCTATATGCTGATCAATGCGGTTAAAGAGTTGCATGATGAAAATATACAATTAAAAAAAGACATCGCTCAGATAAAATTATTACTGGACATGAGTGCGAAGAAATAAAATCCAAGTGGTACACGAAATTCCAAAACAAATGATCTGAAATTATTGTTGTACACTATCAGCTTCATATCAGATTTCCTCGATTACTTGTTATTCTCTTATTACTACTACTATCGTGTTAAACTGCGCTGGTGACTTATCACCTGCCAATCCTTTATAAAAGAAATAAACTGATCCAATGAGAAACTTACTGGTTATTTTATTCCTTGCGACAGGAATGACTGTATTTTCCCAGGTTGCTATCAACGCTGATTCAACTGCTCCCGATAATTCAGCTATACTGGATGTGAAATCGACAAGCAAGGGATTTTTACCTCCAAGGATGACTTACCTTGACCGGTTTTTAATCACTGATCCAGCTGCCGGGTTAATCATCTGGTGCCTTGACTGTGGCCCGAACGGGGAGTTGCAGGTGTTTAACGGAATTTCCTGGACCAATATGATCGGTGGTACGGCCACAGCCGGACAGCTTATTGGTTTAAGTTACCAGGGTGGCAAGATTGCCTATGTGCTGGCTCCCGGAGATCCAGGATACATTGCAGGAGAGTTTCATGGACTCATTGCCGCTCCCATTGACCAGAGTGCCGGATCGCCATGGGGCTGCTATGGAATCTCAATATCCGGGGCTGATGGTACGGCATTGGGAACCGGTAATCAGAACACCAGTGACATCCTGGCTGGTTGTGCAGAAGCAGGAATATCGGCGAGAATATGCGCTGACCTGGTTTTAAACGGATACAGTGACTGGTATCTGCCTTCAAAGGATGAATTGAACAAATTATATATCAACAAAGGCTTCAATAGGTGGTTTTGTAATAACTCCTGCTGGAGTTCTTCAGAGATTAGTCCGAATAATGCCTGGCTACATAATTTTTTTCAGGCTTACAGGAGCTCTCATGATAGGTTTCAAGGGAATTATGTTCGTGCTGTACGGGCTTTAAGAATCTTTCTGCTGATTGATGTCAGGATATAACCTTTTTTTCATTTTCAACCACAACTGGATCACTTAAGATACCTTGCTAACCTGCAAAATTTTGAAAAAGATTATCTAAAAAATTATTTAATGAAAATCTTCTACTATCTATTCCTTGCTACCGGGCTGAGCGCATGGTCGCAGGTAGCTATAAACACTGATGGCTCAGTTCCTGACAATTCAGCCATGCTGGATGTGAAAGCACTACCCGTGGACTGTTGGCCCCAAGGATGACCCTTGCCCAGCGAAATGCAATCGTTTCACCTACCACCGGGTTGGTGGTTTTCCAGACTAACGACACTCCAGGGCTATATTAATTCCGGTACCTTTGGCACCCAGCATGGGGTATGGTTGGCAGCAATTCCGGTCAATGGCTTACCAATGGCCTTGATATGTATTATAGCTCCGGGAAGGTTGGAATTAATACCTCCACACCCCTGGCCTCTTTGCATGTTGCAAAAAACAGTCCTGACTTTACCGCATTATTTGGTTCGGATATTCAAAGTTATAGTGATGGAACTGCCGTTTCCATCGGTGATGATGCCGCTTCTCCGGTATTGTACCTGGGTCAGTCGGCAAGCGACAAAGGCTATTTAATTTGGAATTACAATGTTAACCCTGTCAATGCTCAATTCCTGATAGGTACCTTCAACAGTTCAAATCCACTGCTGCTCCAGCCTTACTATGGTAATGTTGGAGTTGGTGTATTAGCCGCTTTCAAATTCCATGTCAGTAGTTCCGGCTCCGAGAGTTTGTTAGGATACAATACCATCCCAAACTATTCTATCATACAGAAGATCCGGTCGAAGGTGACGGGCAGTCGGCACTTTTTGCATTAAGAACCCGCTCGATGCAAATAATGGTTATAATTATGCCGATTTCTCCAGCAACTCAGCGCTCAAAGGCAGCTTACTGGGGTGATGAATATTCTTTTGGCACTTCGGGTTCAGTTACCTCGACTATGAGCGAAGTGGAGGGTATTGGGTGCAAGTAGCGGGAGGAGGTTATTGGGGATCATTGGTTATCGTGCAACCGGATACATATTGTATGGTGGATACTTCTCCGCTGGAATGCCAGGGAGGTAAAGTAACCAACCAATACAGGAATAGGAATAGAGTCTGGGGCAACCTGATGGGCGCTGATATCCATGAAGTGTATGGCATATATGCGAAGGAAAACGCAACGTACTCAAACGGTTTGGTAATTAAAACAACCTGGATGTGCACCTGCAGGAAAACGGGACCGAAACCCAAACGGTTCTTTACTCAAACGTTTCAACGGATGTAACTGTTACGACCAGCGGATATATTGCCCTTACCAATGGCAGCAAGCATAGCCTTTGATCCGGCATTCACTGCATCCGTGTCCAGCCGATATCCCTGTTGTGGTTACGGTAACCCTGGTAGGTTCGCCCAACTGGGTATATCTGTCCAAAGTTTCAGAAAAAGGATTCAGCATTGCAGAAGGTAATGAAGGGAAAAGCAGCGCCAAGGTTTCTTTTATCGCAATTGGCCGGCGGGCAGGCTATGAACATCCCATACTCCCGGTGGAAGTAATTGAAAGCAGCTATACTCAAAATCTTGCCCGCGTGTTTACACAACGATGCATTTAAAGACACCAAAGGGAAGGCCTTTGTATTGTGAAGATGGTAAACTGAAGGTCGGAATTCATCCCTCCGTCATACTGACCCGCGGAAAATCGGCAGCTGAGACTTTTATTCCTGTTTTATCTGCTCCTGCATCATCAGTCAGGACGCTGCAGCAGGCCAGTCCTTCGGAAATGATGTACATGGAACCCCACGTAGCTATCCCCGGAAAGCAGAAAAAGTAATATCAACTCCAGCTATAGTTCCGGGAAGTAATTCATCTGGCATGTCACCAGCTGTCAATACCACCACTCTCTGACTCAAAGGCAAAATAAGATGGGAAAGCTGTTTGAACTAGATGCATTCTCAGATCCACATCTTTATTTAGGGCTATGTTTTTACATTTCAACTCATTTAGCTTCTTTAATAACTATTAACGTTCATCCAAGAAAATAGAATATGAAAAACTTATTGTACTTTTATTATAACGTTAGGAATGGCAAACCATGCACAGGTAGCCATCAACAACGATAACTCTACGCCCGACAATTCAGCCATGCTGGATGTGAAACTTACACCAAAGGTATGCTCCTCCCGCCACGAATGACCCTCGTGAGCGTATTGCTATTGAATCTTAGGCCACCGGGCTTACC